>DAOVLG010000526.1 GCA_030631385.1 Candidatus Coatesiibacteriota bacterium
CCGGGGCGCAACAGCGCCGGGTCGAGCACGTCGGGGCGGTTCGTCGCCGCCATCAGGATCACCGTGGATTCGCTCTCGAAACCGTCCATCTCGGTGAGAAGCTGGTTCAAGGTCTGCTCGCGCTCGTCGTGGCCGCCGCCCAGACCGGCCCCGCGGTGGCGGCCCACGGCGTCCAGCTCGTCCACGAAGATGATGCAGGGGGCGTTGCGTTTGCCGGTGTTGAAGAGGTCCCGCACCCGCGCCGCGCCGACGCCCACGAACATCTCCACGAAGTCCGAACCGGAGATACTGAAGAAGGGCACGCTGGCCTCGCCGGCGACCGCCCTGGCCAGGAGGGTCTTGCCCGTGCCCGGCGGGCCGACCAGGAGCACCCCCCGGGGGATCTTACCGCCCAGCTTCTGGAACTTCTTCGGCGTCTTGAGGAAGCTGATGATCTCGACCAGCTCCTCCTTGGCCTCGTCGCAGCCGGCCACGTCATCGAAGGTGGTCTTGTTCTTGGCCCTGTTCACCAGGCGCGCCCTGCTCTTGGCGAAGGACATGGCCTGGCTGCCCGCACCCTGCATACGCCGCATCATAAAAACGAAGAGGATGACGATCAGCACGATGGGGCCGAGGGTGAACAGGATGGACAGGAAGGTCCCCTGGCTCTGATCAACCGAGACGCTGACCCCCCGGTCGGCCAACTCGGTCAAGAAGTCTATGTCAACGCCGGCGATGTTGGTGGTGAACTCGGTGAAGGTGTGACCCTTCTGCACCGGGTGCTCGATGGAGGTCTTGAGCACCCCCTGGAGTTCGGTTTCGCTGATGACCACCGATTTTACGTTGCCGGCCTCGACCTGCTTCCAGAACAGGGTGTAGTCTATCTCGTCCCCGCTGGTGGGTCCGGCGAAGATCTGGAGGAGGAGGATGGCCGCCCCGAGGATGATCACCCAGGGGAGGACGGCTTTGAGGACCTTGTTCAGCGGTGCTCCTTACAATCTAGTGATGCTCCAAGCTGATTTACGTTTATTCTCCGAATTAGGTTGCAGACCGTAAAACGGCTTACCAGCGCGGGAATGGTAACAGCGAGGCGTAAAAGAGTCAACAAGAGGCCCTCGATGGGAGGGCGGGGATTTTCGTCCGAACACCGACGACGCCGAGGCCTCCTACACGGTCTTTGGTTTCACGGCCGATCCTCCGGGTCCATGACCGCGATGTGGGGGAGATTCCGGTAGCGCCCGGCGTAATCCAGACCGTAGCC
>DAOVLG010000236.1 GCA_030631385.1 Candidatus Coatesiibacteriota bacterium
CCCAAACTCGATTTCGACCGGCTGGCCGAGATAAAGAAACGGGTGGACATCCCGCTGGTTCTGCACGGAGCCTCGGCGGTGCCCGACTGGGTGCGGGAGCGGGCCGAGAAACACGGCGCTGAGCTCGGCGGCTCAAAGGGCGTGCCCGATGAGGCCGTGACCAAAGCGGTCACCATGGGGGTCGCCAAGGTCAACATAGACACCGACATCCGCTTGGCCATGCTCGGGGCGATCCGCGAGGTGCTGGACACCGACCCGAAGCAGTTCGATCCGCGCAAGTACCTGGGTCCGGCCCGGGAGGCGATCACTAAGGTCGTCCGCCACAAGATGCGGCTTCTGGGCTCGGCGGGCAAGGCCAAGCTGTACAAGTAGGGTGAAGGTGCGTAACCTCTTATCAATACTGCTCTTCCTCCTCATGGTATCGGTCTCCGCAGAGTCGGCGGTCGAAGCCTTGGCCTACCCCACCCCCTGGTCCTTCGGCGAAGGGGACTTAACCCTGAGGATCATCTTCAACAAGGGGTTTAAACCCCTTGCCTCAAAAGAAATAACGCCGGTCTTCATCGTTTGCGATATGAGCGGCTACGAGGTAATCAGCCTTTCAGGAGAGCTCACCGGAACGGTTTCAGAGGACGGCTTCAGCCTCATTTACGAGGCCGTTTGGGACGGGCGCAACGCCGATGGCCGGCTCGTGGCACCGGGGACGTACATCTGTTACGTGGAGGGCGTCCCGGACGCGGCGGTCTTTCGGTTCATCGTGAAGCGATGAGCGTTAGACGTATAACAGCGCTGGTACTTATTTTATGGGTTTCCGTTTGGGCGGCCGAGACCTACGACATCGAGCGCTGGGCCGTGGGAGCGGTGGGGCTCGGCTGGGCGGGCTTCGGCGCGGCCCTCGCCGGTCCGACGGAGTACATGATAAACCCGGCGGGGCTGGGGAACGCCGAGCGGACTGAGATTATCGGGACCTGGATCCCGGACTTCGCCGAGACCGCAACGCCGTGTTTCGGCGCCGCCCTCGTAAAGCCGATGCGTACCGAATCCGCCTCCCTGGGCGAGGAGAGGACCTTCGGCACCCTCGCCGTCTCCATATTCAACGCCGCTGATAGTCACTTTATAGGAGGAGGTTATTATCCTTGTGATTGGCCACCCCGAGGCGGCCGTACACCGCCTGACTGGTCGTTTGAAGGCCAATCCCTCGCCTGCATCTCCTTCGGCAGCCGGGCCAGTGACCTATTCGCCTACGGCCTGAACCTGAAGGTTCTCAGTATTGAAGATAACGGACGCGCCGACTCGGGCTTCGGCCTGGACGCGGGCATGCAGCTCTATCCGGGCGATTTCCGCGTCGGTCTGAGCCTTATCAATCTCATCCCGCCGGGTATCAGCCTCGCCGACGAGCGTTCCTTCGCCGAGCGGGTGATTCGCTTCGGCGCCGGCTACTCCCTGTTCGGCGTATTAACCCTCGCCGCCGAGCTGGAATACTACACGTCCCTGGATTGGCTCGATTACGGCCTGTGTACCGAAATCGTCCCTGTGGAACGTGATGATTTCCGGATTGCCCTGGGCGGCGGTTACCGTGTCCGTGAAGAGCTCTGGGGCGGATTTCTGAGCCTGCGCTTCGGGATATTCGAGGTTGCCATCGGCGTGCGGGGTCGTATTGGGTTTGATAGGTTGTTGCCGTCCAGTATTTGGGTTGGTCTTTCTCCGGAAATTTAACCAAGGAGTGTAGGCCGGATGGTTGAAAAGGCACCTCATCGCAGCCCCGAAACACCGGCTGATTGACGATTTATACATGAGCTGCGTGGAAACCCGATAATCCAACACCAGGTGGAACCCCGATTGGGATCCCTTGCGTATTTACATCGAGGCCGCCGACCTTATTACGGACCTGGTCGAAGGGGAGGGCGTTTACCTGCCTGTCAGGTGATGGCGTAGGCGATGACCGCGGGTCCGCCTCCTTCCGTGGCGCGGGTGGGCCTGGCTGGAATAACCCTGCTGGTCCGGTTTAACCTCAAGACGAATTACATTCAGGTCTTCCTTGACGGGGAGGGTTCCACGGACTCCATGAGACGAGGGGTTTAAACCCCTCGTTCCTGAGCCCGGAGACGGGATGAGAATGAAACGAGTCGTGTACGGTTTGACGGCGTTATTGGCTCTCGTTCCAATCGGGGCATTCGCGAATGTTGGCACCTTCGTTTATAGCTACGCCTACCCGGTTCCTTGGTCGCCCTCCGCGGGATCGCTGACCCTGCATTACGAATCGGGCAACGTCAATGCGCCGACTTTCATCATCGTGGACGCACTGGGTGAGGAGGTAGCCCGGCTCACCGGGGTGAGAATCGCCCATGGGCGGGCTGAAAATATTGATGGTTATGAATTTGAAGTCGTCGAGTTCGAGGCGGTCTGGGATGGGTGCAATCGCAACGGGCGGCCGGTGAAGGCGGGAACCTACCTGTGTTACGTTGGGGGTCGGGTCTTCCGTTTCATCGTTGTCCGTTGATCGAGATGGTGGCTGTGGTCAAATATCGCCGTTTTCTCGTTGCGTTAATGGTTTTGACGCCGCTTGCCGCGTGGTGCTCCGGTGGTGAGGTTTACCCGGTGGAGGAGCTGGCCGGGGGTTCCTGCTACCTCGGTTTCGCCCGGTTCGGCTCCGCGCTCGCCGGTCCGGCCGAAGCGGCGATCAACCCGGCGGGTCTGGCCTACGCTCTGAACAGCGCCCTCATTGGTACCGCAACCGCGGCGCCCTTCCTCAACAATGCACTCTACGCCTGCTACGGCCTGAATCGTGGCGCCGATACGCACCCGGACGATTGCTGGCGAGAAGGTTAGAACCATAGCCGCACTCGGTATCAGCCTGCATCAGCTAGACCAGGGGAAACCGCAGGAGGGCGCGACGATCAGGGAAACCGTACCGGTCGGGAATAGGTAACCAGCCAATCGGTAGCCGCGGTCTGTCTGGGAATGGAGTTGGGGGATTTCGGCGCCCTGGGATTGGGTCTGGGTGTTTTATCGGTGACCACCGGGGAGCGCTCCGACTCGGGCTTCGGGGTGGACCTGGGGTTGATGCTGCGCCCGGGTGGCTTTTTCGGATGGGCTTTTGCCTGGTCAACCTGATCGGGCCGGGTATCTCGTTGGCTGAGAGGCGCACCTTCGCCCAACCGGTTCTGCGTTTGGGCTTGGGCTACGAGCTTCTCGGGATTCTTACCCCGGTGATTGAAGCGGTCTACCTACCCGGTGCAGACTCGTACCGCTACGGATTTAATCTGCTTTACGTCCCCTGGTCCACCGAGGACGGGCGTTTGGCCCTGGGAGGTGGATACGACCTCGAGAATAAGCGCTGGGGCGCTATGTTTGTGCTTCGAATGGGCTTTATCGAACTGGTCTACTCCAGTTATGACATGGACCTCATCGGGCTGTGTCACAGTATTCGTTTGGCCTTCTCCCCCGAGTTCTAACGCCTGAATCGTTGAATTCTGCTACAATCTCATTGAATCAATCTGAAGAGGTAAAGTGATGCCCGAACAGACCGAGGAGCACCGGGGGCCGTCGGTTCCCAGCGGATTGATGGTCAAATGCGCCAGCTGCAGCGAGACCCTCTACTCCAAGCAGCTCGAGGAGAATCTTTTCGTCTGCCCCAAGTGTGGTTTTCACCACAAGGTGCCGGGGCGCAAGAGGATAGCGCAGCTGGTGGACGAAGGCAGTTTCGAGGAGCACGACGCCGGCTTGAAGACCTTGGACCCGTTGGAGTTCGTTGACCGGAAGCCCTACCCGCAGCGCATCTCCGAGGCGACGGGAAAAACCGGTGAGAGCGAGGCGGTGATCTGCGGCCTGGCCGCCATTGACGGGATCAAGGTCTCGCTGGCGGTGATGGATTTCACCTTCATCGGCGGCTCGATGGGCACGGTTGTGGGCGAGAAGGTGACGCGGGCCCTCGAACGGGCGCTGAAGTTGAATATCCCCCAGGTAATCGTCTGCACCTCGGGGGGGGCGCGGATGCAGGAGGGCATCCTCTCACTGATGCAGATGGCGAAGAGCAGCGCCGCCTGTGCCCGCCTGCGCGAGGCCCGGCTACCCTACCTGGTGGTCCTCACCGATCCGACCACCGCCGGCGTGATGGCCTCCTACGCCCAGCTCGGGGATGTCCACATCGCCGAGCCGGAGGC
>DAOVLG010000084.1 GCA_030631385.1 Candidatus Coatesiibacteriota bacterium
ATAAGGCGGGGAATAACCCCGCCTTCGATTTAATGTCGTTTTACGCTCTACTCGTACCGGAGGGCGCAGGTGGGGTCCGGGCGGGGGGATTGAAGACCGAATCGGGCTAGGGGTGCAACAACGGTGCGACCAGGGGGCGCACGGCGTCCAGAAGCTCCCGGTCCTCGGGGGTGAAGGGGTCGTAGGTGTGGGAGTCTATGTCTATCTGCCCGACCATGACGCCCCCGTTGAAAAGTGGAGCGACGATCTCGGCCCGTGTCTCCTCGCTGCAGGCGAGGTAGTCGTCCTCCCGGGTGACGTCGCCGACGATGACCATCCGGCGCTCCTCGGCCGCCCGGCCGCAAACGCCCCGCCCGAAGGGGATGACGGTGTGTTCCGTCGCCGCCCCGGTGTACGGACCCAGCACGAGCTCCCGGGGACGGTGGGGGTTGACGAAGTAGAAGCCGACCCAATCGTAGTGCGGCACGCGCTCGGCAAGCAGGTCGCAGACGCGCTGAAGCTTATCCCCGTCGCCGCCCGGCCCCTCGATGATGCGGCGAACCTCCTCGATGAGCGCCGTCGGATTCCAGTCCATTAAGCCTTCCTCTCCCGGAAGTGTTTGACGCGGTATGCCGGGGACGCAACGATGCGCGTCCAAAAAGCCCGCCCGCGCGATGGTAGCGATTATACCAAAGGCGGGCGGATATATGTATAGAGTACTATTGAGCTCAGTCGCCGAGAGGCACGAGCCTATCGCTGTCTGATTCCGTGGGGTCTTCCCGTTCCCCGACCAGCGGCTCCTCCTCGGCGAGGCCGATGCTCACCAGTTGCCACCAGTTCCCGGAAGAATCCTGGAAGCCGCCGTAGGGGTTCTCCTCGCCGCAGAAGACGAAGCCGAGGGTGATCCCCTTGTGCCGGGCGAAGGGGTAGAAGTCGTCGAAGGAGGCCCAGACGTTGAGGGCGATCTCCGGGGCCTCGAAGTCGCCCTTGATCACCTCCCGCACCCCGCAGCGCAGGACGTGCCCCCAGCCGTGGCTGAAGGTGTACTCGGTGTCAACCTTGAGCACCAGCTCCGCTCCGGCCCACTCATCGGCCGCCCGGACCGCCGGGAGGATGAGGACGAGCGCCGCCACTACGGACAAAAACCTTTTCGACATAGTAATAACCTCCGGCCCGACCGGGATCGTTCTTATGATACTCAGAACCCCCTATAATACTCGGTATCCCATCGGAGGGTTCCCCCAATCTCCCCCGGCTCCCCTACCTTCTTAATATAGTATGACTTATGCGTCCTGTCAAGCCCGGGTGCCGCCGGCGCCGGGCGCTCTCCCTCCGCTCTAATGTAGGGGAGGCCCTCTGTGGCCGCATGCGGAAAGGTCTGGAGACCCTCCCCTACGAGACCCGCCCGCTTTAAACACCAAGAATGATCACGAATCAACGCGAGACGACCAGCCTCTGCGTGATGGAGCCGGATTCCGTTAACAGACGGTAGAGATAAACGCCGCTCTCAACGTCGGTGCAGTCCCAAACGACCTCGTGATGCCCCAACGTCAGTTCGCCATCTACCAACGTCGCCACCCGACGCCCCGAGAGGTCGTAAACCGCCAGCTCGACCCGGCCCTCGTCTGGCAGCGAGTAGACGAAGTTGATCACGTCCCGGGCCGGGTTCGGGTACGCCGCGTATAAAAGCAGCTCCGGCCCCACCTCGGGAACGGTTACGGCATCAGTCGGGCCGAAGCGGCTCACAGTCCCGTCGGCCTCGGTAACCTCCAGCCAGTAACGGTACTCCACGCCTGCAAGGGGTTGAAACCCCTTGTCTTTTCTGTCCAGGTAGCTGGTTGCGGAGCCGGGGAGCGGGTTATGGTGAATAGCCACCGGCTCAGCATCCCCCACCGAGCGCAGGACGCGCAGGCCCGCAGGAGCACCGCCCTCGATGCGCCAGTTTACCAGGACGCCCTCGTCTTCTGCGTTAGCGACGAAGTCAACTATATCAACAACGCCGCCGGTGTCCACGTCGAAGTACCAGTCCATCTCCTCGGCCCAGTGCTCGCCGCTCCCCTCGTCCACAGACTTCACCCGCCACCAGATGCGGTCGCCCTCCTGGATGCCCTCGGTGATGTGGTACTCGGACTCCGTCAACCCGGTGACCTCCTCGTACTCGTCAAAGTCCGGATCCTCCCCCCACCACAGCGTGTAGCTCTCCAGGTCCGGAATCTCGTGGTCCTCCCAGTCCAGCGTCGGGGTGAGGGTGTCTATGGTCTCTCCCTTCACCGGCCAGACCAGGTGGAAGAGGTCCTCGACCAGCGCGGCGTACATCACGGCGCCGAGGATGTAGTTGTTGTAGGAGATATGCGGCCTGTCGTACTCGTCCAAAGCCAGCGAAGCGCCCAGACACACGTTACCCACCGAGTCCACCACCTCGCGGTGCCACTCCCCGCCGTCCCGGTAAACATAAATCAGATCGGTGTTGGCGTAATACGCGATGTGGGGTTCGTCGTTCGAGTCGAGCGCCAGGGAGCAGTACCTCCCAACATACACCTCAGAATCCAAGATCTCCACATGCCAGGAGCCGTCCCGGTAGGCGTAGCGTAAATCGTTTTCACCTTCTTCGTAATACACGATATGAGGACGGTCCAGCGAATCAAGCGCAATTGAACAAGAATCGACAAGTACCAATCCCGAATCCACGATCTCCTCCGACCACTCGCCGCCGTCTTTGACCATAAATGTCAATTCGTCATCGTCCCAGCCCGTCGCGATACAGGGCCTGTCGTCCCCGTCAACCGCGATGTCCCCCGCCCCGGCCCTTTCCAAGTGCATGTCGAACCCGTCCCAGTACGCATAGTCACGATAATCCCATGCAAAAGAAATGTGCGTATGTTGGGACGAATCCAGATCGATAGACATATAGGGAATACCCTCAAAACCCAGAGTATATTCTACGCAAATATCATGTTGTCCCGAACCGTCGATGTACGTGTAAATGTAATATGTAAAGGGTTCGAAAATATCGAAAAGGCAATATACAAAATGTGGATATTCTTCATCATCCAAGGCCAAATCAATTAATCCATCTAAATCATAACTTTCGTATATAGAATCGTACGACCAACCCGATCCGTCCCACCGTGCGTAGGTCAGCGTATTATCGTACACATAAGCGATACGGGGCCGGTGCAAGCCATCCAAGGCAAGGCCGGTATCACGACCGTGGCCCTGCAGTCCGTCAATCGCCTCAATGTGCCACTCCAACGCCGCCAGGGGCGCCGCCAGGCAGAGAGCGACGAGGATGATCACTTTTTTGTACATCGCTCCACCTCCTATGCAACCTTTAATATACTACATTTTCAACCCTCCGTCAACCCATCAAAAAGGACGGTGCTGCGACCGCCCCTCTCATTGCGCCCCGATCCCCAGCGGCTCATGGCTTCCCCTTCACTCGCGATACTTCTTCCGCATCTAAGCATACACCTTTTCACAGAAAATACAAACGGGGCGGGCTTCCTAACGCCCCGCCTCCAAATCCCTAGACAGTTCCCAATTAACTATACCTCCTATTTGATATAGTCGGCCAAGGCTTGCACAATTTCCATCTCCCCGTCGTCGTAGAGGAGCGGGCGGAGCTTGAGCTCCTGGGAATAATTCTCCCGGAAGCGGCCGATCCACGGGGCGAGCTCGTCGGAGGTCCAGCCCAGCCGGGTGCCGTAGTAGTAGACCAGAAGCGCCGCGTCGGCCCGGTCAATCGCGTCCGAGACGTTGTTAGAGAAGAACTCCCAGGCACCCTGAGCGGTGACGGCGTCCTCGGCGTCGTCCATCCCCCCGCCGCCGGAAAAGTCGCCCTCGAGCACGCGCCCCCGGATCTCCGGCGCGTCGCACAGGAGAAGCTGGCTCACGACGAAGTCGCTCATCCCCGACTCGGCCAGGTCGGGCATGAGCATGGCCTCCTCGAAGCGCCGCTTCGCCTCGTCGTAGTTTCCCTCGAGGCGCGACATCTCCGCCGCGAGGTAGACCCGCTCGACGAGCTGCTCCGGCGCCACCTCACCCGCCTCGAGAGCCTCGTCCAGCAGGGTGATAATCGCGTCTGTGTAGTTATAGCGATAGGCCTGGCTGACGTTCTCCGGCCGCAGGCACCACCAGCCGATTAAAAGGGTGTCGGCCAGCTCGACCCCCGTCGCACCCCGGAACTCCTCCAACAGGTACAGGTTGTAGTACCGCTCCCAGAGCGGCTGTTCCCCGGCTCGGCCGGAAAGAGTCTCGCGGACGAAGGCGGTTTCATCATCGGGGAGCTCCTCGCCGAAGCGGCCCACCCAATCGGCATAGCCGCACTCCGGCGAGTAACCGATCCAATACCACCAGGGCTGGTCGCCGACGGCGTGCTGGGCGAAGTCGGTGCCGACGCCGCCAAAGTTGTTCGTGCTCACCAGCACCCGCACCTCGATCTCCTCACCGCACACCGGGCAGGCGCGGGTGTCGGTCTCCAGGGTGGTGGCCCCGGCGGTCAGGCTTAAAACGAGAACAAGGGGTACGATCCGGCGGAACATGGGAACCCTCCCGAGGTTGTCTTTTGGACCAGTATAGCACGATTGGCGGCCCGGCGGCGGCGGGTAGAATTTCACCTTCGCCCGGAGCCGCTCTTTAATTGAGGGATCATCACACGTTTTTGAACCAGTGTAGAGTATGCTCCTGAGACATTTAAGGGCGTTTGGGTCGTTTCGCTGTTCAAACCTAAACGACCTCTCTCGGATAAACGGACGGGGATTAGGTTTGAATCCACCGTGAGGGGCAACTATATACGTCGTCTTGTGCGGGCGGACACAGGCGTGTGCCGGCGGTGGCACAGTTTTTGCGCAAATGAACCTCGGTGAAGTCCGCCAGCTCCCCTCCTGCAAAAACCTGTGCCACCGCCTCAGCGATCGCGGATTCGGCGGGTGTACGCCGGACACTTGACGCGGCGGTCAAGCTTCACGCTATCCACCGCCTCGCCCCGTCATCTGGTGGCGGGATGGCGCCATGGTCAGTATGTCCGCCGACGTCGAGATGAAGACCAAGGCTCGCGGCGGCGTCGGCAAGGCGCTCCTGCGCTCCTTCGTCGGCGGCGAGAGCTTCTTCCAGAACACATTCACCGGCGGCGAGGTCACCTTCGCCCCCCCTACCCCGGCGACGGCGAGGAGTACGTCGTGGACACCGGCCACATCGTCGCCTTCGACGAATCCGCCACCTTCAAGGTCACCAAGGCCGGCGGGATGAAATCCCTCTTCTTCTCCGGCGAGGGCTTCGTCTGCCGCTTCACCGGGCCGGGCCGCGTCTGGCTCCAGACCCGCAACCCGATGGTGTTCCTCCAGATGATCGCCGCCGCGTCGAAGAAGTAGCCGACGAGCGCGTAATGAGGGTCCCCGCCGGGACCCCTTTTTGAATCCTGTCGCATGACGTAGTGCGGGGCTTCCACGCCCCGTCCCCTAAGGCGTGCCCGGCTGATCCAACCGGAACACGGCCACCACCTGCCCGTGGTCGGACTGCCACTTGGGCAGGTTCTTGGTCACGGTCTCATCCAGCAGGTGGTCGTTGAGCACGTTGGCATACTCGAGCATGCCCAGACGGTCCCGGTGACGGTAGTAGAGCTCCTGGCTGACGCAGATGTGGTCCAGGCACTGGTAGTACCCATTGTAGATGTAGGAGTAGAGCAAATCGCGGGTGCTTCGCCGGCTCTGGGTGTCCACCACGCTGTACAACTGGGCGTCCCAGATCTTTTTTTTCTTTTCTTTGGATAGGTACTTCCAGGGAGGCTGGCTGGTGATGATCTGGGTGGTGACCGCCAGGGGGTTGTCGTTGAGATCGCCGATGATGATCAGCGGCCGGTCGCTATCCTCGATCACCTGGAGGATCAGCGTGCGCAGGGCGATGGCCTCGGCCGCCCGGATCACCAGCGACCGCGCCTCGCCGATGGCCCGCTCGCGGAAATCCTCCTCGTCCACCTCTTTGCGCATGTAGGGCCGCTTGCTCTTCAGGTGCACCACCAGGACCGTCGCCGTCATCCAATCCCTCACCTCGACCCGCGCCTTCAGCACCGGCCGCTGGAACTTGCCGAGCGGCAGGTCGCCGGCGTCGAAGCCGAGCTGGGCCCCCTCGGGGAAATCCTCGATGTACTCGTAATCGAGCACCGGCTTACGCGAGAGGAGGGCCACCATCGGCCCCAGGTTCACCGGCCGGTCACCGGTCACCAACGTCTCGGTGCCGTCGTAGACCGTGCTCTTGGCCATCGCCTCCTGCAACGCCTGACCGTGAAAAACCTCCTGGAAACCCACCAGATCGCAATCCATCCGGTCGAGCTGGCCGCCGATCCACGCCATCTTGCGGTCATAGTCCGTCTGGTTGTACTTCTTGTTGCCGTAGTAGGTCGCGTTCGGCAGGATCAGGTTGTTCAGGTTGAACCCACCCACCGTATACCTTGACCAGGTCGCCATATTTCCTCCTCATTCGTATTAACGTTGGAGGTTGTGTGGCTTTCACACCAGTATAAGATTATAACACGAGTGAACCAGGATCAAGCAAAAGTTCAACCTCCCGACGAGTCCGCCACCTTCAAGGTCACCAAGGCCGGCGGGATGAAGTCCCTCTTCTTCTCCGGGGAGGGCTTCGTCTGCCGCTTCACCGGACCGGGCCGCGTCTGGCTCCAGACCCGCAACCCGATGGTGTTCCTGATGGGCGCAAAGTAACGACCAAAACACACGGATGTAGGGCGGCCCCTCCGCGGGCCGCCGCAAAAAAGACAAGGGGTTTCAACCCCTTGTTCCCGTGTAGTGCTAGGGGCTAAAGCCCCTTGTCTAACGTAGGGCGGGGTTTCCCAACCCCGCCGCGTGATGCTTGGCCCCCCCCCCCCCCCCCCCCCCCCCGGGGGGGGGGGGTTGTCCTGGCGGTGGGGTTTGTTTTTGGGGGGGGGGGGGGGGGGTGGGTGGGGGGGGGGGGTGGGTGGTCAAAAAGTTTTTGGGGGGGGGGGCTGGGGGAGGGAGGGGGTG
>DAOVLG010000206.1 GCA_030631385.1 Candidatus Coatesiibacteriota bacterium
ACCACCCCTGGGGACCGAAACGGGCGTAAAGGGCGTGGTAGGCCGCCAGCAGGTCCAGCTTCTCCACCATCAGAAGTGCGTTCCGGTGGAGACGTGCCAGATGCCGATGACCAGGAAGACCGCACCGGCCGCCACCGCCGCCCAGCTCGCGAACCGGCGCAGTTGGGCCGATTTGCTCAACGGACCGATCAGCGTCAGCGGGATGAACCAGACCGAGGTTCCGAAGAAGAAGGCGACGAAGAGCAGGAGCGATTGAACCAGATCCCCCGAGGCCACCCCGATGGTGATCATGGAGATGAAGGGGACGCAGATGGACAGACCAGCGGCGAGACCGATCAGGAAGGCGGCGGGCGGCTTGCCCTCGCGTCTATTCAACTTTTTGCACAAATGCGCCGAGGGGAAGCTCCGCCAGAGGCCGTAGGCCAGCATGAGGGTGCCGGCAAGGACCTCCGAGGCACCCGGGAGCCAAGGGACCTGCCGCAGGTCGGGGTGCAGGAGCTCGGCGACGAGGCCCACGATGAGCCCCACCGTCAGGTACCCTAGCAGCCGTCCGATGCTGAACTCGAGGAAGAGCTTGAAGGACCCGGCGAAGCCCTTCCGTTCCTCGGACAGCAGGAGCGGCAGGTAGAGCGCCGAAATGGTGGCCAGGCAGGTTGGGCCCATGGCGAGCCCCAGGAGTAACGCCAGTCCGATGGTTTCCATTCGATGCTCCGGTCAAAGCGATGGCGCTTTAATGAACCCCGTCCCCGACCCTCGCCGGGTATTGTACCGCCTACGTTCGCAAGGGGCAACAGGTGCTTGGCCAGCGAGTTGTGTTATTATTAAATTGAAGGGGAGGTAAACCGCGCGATGGCGCTTTCAGTTGGACTAATCCTGGCGGCGGGCGGTCTGGGTAAACGCTTCGGCAGCGTGGAACCGAAGCAGTTTGCCGACCTGGGCGGTCAGACCATCCTGCAAAGGGCCGCCAAAAGGCTCCTGGAGCGGGGCGAATTTAGCCGGCTGGTGGTAACCTCACCCAGGGGCTTCGAGGGTCGAACCGGCTTCGAGGTTGCCCGCCTGGGTGGCCAGTTCACCGTGGTCACCGGCGGCGAGGAACGTTGGCAGTCGGTGCGCTACGCGCTCAAATCCGTGGGCAAGGTGGACCTGGTGGTGGTGCACGACGCGGTACGGCCTTTCGTCACCCGGAAGGTTCTGAAGGACACCCTCGCGGCAGCTCTAGTGACGGGAGCGGCGGTGGCGGCTCTCACGGCCACCGATACGGTAAAACTGTCAACCAGGATGAGCACGGTCAAGATGACCGTTGACCGCCGCCGGGTCTGGCTGGTACAGACACCCCAGTGCTTCCGCTACGATCTGCTGTGCAGGGTCTACGACCAGGACGACGACCGACTCGCGGGGGCGACCGACGATGCACAGCTCGTGGAGGACCTTGGCCGTCCGGTGAAGCTCATCCCCGGCCACCGGCAGCTCTTCAAGATCACCACCCCCGAGGACCTGCGCTGGGCCGAACTGCTTCTAAAGAGCAAACAGGTGGTGGACTGATGGAGGCGCCCGTCGCCCGGTACTGGGAGCCCGTTGAGGACGACGTGGTCCTGTGCACCCTCTGCCCCCGCCGGTGCCGTATCCAGCCGGGGAAGAGAGGCACCTGCCGCCTGCGTGAGAACGTCTCCGGGAAGCTCATCGCAGCCGCCTACGGGCGTACCATCGCGCTCTCGATAGATCCGATGGAGAAGAAACCACTCTACCATTTCCAGCCCGGCTGGGCCATCCTCTCGGTGGGCCCCAACGGTTGCAACCTCCGGTGCGGCTTCTGCCAGAACTACAACTCCAGCCAGCTCGAGGCGCCCACGAGTCACGTCTCGCCCGAGGAACTGGCTCGGATGGCCGACCGGCCCGGCTGCCGCGGAGTCTCCTTCACCTACACCGAGCCGATGGTCTGGTTCGAGTACGTCATGGACGCGGCGGAGGCCTGTAAAGCGCGCGGCCTCGCCACGGTCTGCGTCTCCAACGCCTACCTCGAGCCCGAGCCCTTCACCGAGCTCCTGGGGGTGATTGACGCCTTCAACTTCGACTTAAAATCCATGAGCGACGACTTCTACCGCGATTTATGTGGAGGCGAGTTGAAACCGGTCCTGGCGATCATCGAGCGGGCGCTGGACTCAAAGGTCCACGTGGAGATAACCAACCTGGTCATCCCCGGATACAACGACTCCCCGACCCGCCTGCGGGAGCTCTGCTCCTGGATCGCCGAACGGAACCCCCGCACGCCGTTGCACCTATCCCGTTATCACCCGTCGTGGAGGTTCTCCGACCCGCCCACCCCGCGCAAGACCCTCCTGCGCGCCTGGAACGTCGCCAAGGAGGCGGGTCTGGAGTACGTTTATCTGGGGAACGTCTACGCCGAGGCCAAGTACTCCGACACCTACTGCCCCAAGTGCGGGGCGGCCCTGGTCCGCCGCTCGGGCTACCGGACCGAGCTGGCCGCCCTCGATGGCGAGCGCTGCGCCGCCTGCGGCGCCGACGCCGACTTCGTGAACCTCTGACAAACCGTTGGAGTGTAGAACACACTAAGAAGAGGATAAAAGTGGCCGGACGGCACCTTTGAATCGCGGATGAGCACGGAAAACCCATTGCCTAGGTTATGAAGAAGATCCGCATCGCATTGATTTTCGGTGGCAGGTCGGGGGAGCACGAGGTCTCGCTCACCTCGGCGCGCTCCTTCATCGAGGCCCTGGACCCCGCGCGCTTCACCGTCATCGGTGTGGGCGTCACCCAGGAGGGCCTCTGGCTCGCCGGGCCGGGGATACTCACCGAGCTGGAGAGCCGGGTCGGTTTCCTGCCGAAGGGTGTGACCGATCCTCCACCGGCGGACATCTCCCCAGCGACGCCGATGCCCGAACCGGCAGGCGAGACAGCCAACTTGCCACAGCCCTTCGCCGAGGCCGACGTCGTCTTTCCCCTCATCCACGGCACCTACGGCGAGGACGGCTGTCTCCAGGGTCTCTTCGAGCTGGCCGACCTGCCCTACGTCGGCGCCGGTGTCCTGGGCTCGGCCCTGGCCATGGACAAGCTCGCCGCCAAGGCGGTTCTTACCGCAGCCGGGTTACCGCTCGGGTCCTACCTGGGCTTTACACGCGCCGAGCTGGAGGCGGACCCGGCGGGGATCAAAACGCGGATCGAGGCGAAGCTCACTTACCCCTTCTTCGTCAAGCCGGCCAACCTGGGCTCCTCGGTTGGTATTACCAAGGTCCACGACGCCTCGGAGCTCGCAACGGCGTGTAAGCTCGCCGCCTCCTATGACCGCCGGATCATAGTCGAACAAGGAATAAAAGGTCGCGAGATCGAGTGCGCCGTGCTGGGCAACGATAACCCCGAGGCCAGCGTTCCCGGCGAGATCGTCCCCACCCGCGAGTTCTACGATTACGATGCAAAGTACGTGGAGGACTCGGAGCTTCTCATCCCGGCTCCGCTCACCCCTATCCAGACAGCCGAGGCCCGACGCCTGGCTCTGGTGGCCTTCAAGGCTCTCGACATCTCCGGCATGGCCCGGGTGGACCTGTTCCTCGAACGCGGTACTGAACGATTTTTGGTAAACGAGGTCAACACCATCCCCGGCTTCACCCCGATCAGCATGTATCCCAAGCTGTGGGTTGCCTCGGGCTTGAGCTACAACGACCTGGTGGCCCGATTGGTCGAGCTGGCCCTGGAGCGCCACCGCGACCGCCGCCGAACCCGCCGGAGCTACGATTCATCGAAATCGAAGGGAAGGAAAAAATTATGAAGCCGAACGAGTTGGCCCGGTCCAGCTTCTTTAAGGACCTCTCGATGGTCGAGCTCGCCGACGTGGCCACCCTGATGTCCAAGGACTACTTCCAGAGCGGGGAGACCATCTTCAAACAGGGAACGCCGGGCGATTACTTCTTCTACATCGCCTCGGGCGCGGTGCGTGTCTGGCTTCAACTCGAGGACGGCGGCGACCAGGAGCTGGCCGTCCTCGGACCGGGACAGTTCTTCGGCGAGCTGGCCCTTCTGGACAAGGAACCGCGCACCGCCGGAGTAGAGGCCATCGAGAACTGCGAGGTCTGGAAACTCGAGAGCGAAGAGTTCCTCAACCTCCTGCGAAACAACGCCAACATGGCCGTCAAGCTCCTCCAGGTCGTCGGAAGCCGCCTCCGACGTGCAGACGAGATCATCCAGATGCTGTCTTCCCGTTGACCGGACATCCCAACTGCGAAAAACGGCGGGAACACACGTCGTCTTGACCTTTCACCCGTTACGTGCTATTTTTCCACCCGCTCCGAGGCGCTAGCTCAGTCGGTAGAGCAACGGCCTTTTAAGCCGTGGGTCCTGGGTTCGATCCCCAGGCGCCTCACCAGCGTAGCACGCTGGACCGCAGTACCGCGGGGAGAGGTTTAGCCAATTCGTAAACAACCGCCGCGAGCGGACCCGGATAGACTGATAAATACTTAACCAGCGTAGCACGCTGGACC
>DAOVLG010000229.1 GCA_030631385.1 Candidatus Coatesiibacteriota bacterium
CTTCAACCGGAGAAGGGAGAGGGCGGGTAATCCCGCTCTCTTTGTTAACCGAAAAAACGATGGTTGCCTATCACAGTGGAATCTGGTATCTTCCAGGATAGTCAAGGGACTGAAACGACTGAGGTTGAGAAAATCGAGGTAGGATATTCAGTCTGTTAACTGAGCGAATCCGGTTATTCAAAGAGACCAAGACCTATGGCCGAGCTGAAATATGTCATCACGCCCGAGGAATACGCGCCGATGTTCGAGAAGGCCGAGCGGATGATGGAGGAGTACTTTGCAACCCTGAAGCTCGACCCCGAGCGGAGCACGATCACCATCAAGGGCGTTGACCGGTACTCCCTCATCTTTACCGCTGACTTCAGCTACTACCTCCAGCGTAGTTTCCATGACAAGTTCGGCGGCGCGGCCCAGTTCATCCTCTACGAACTGGCCTATCAGATGGGGCGGCAGGATTGCCTCCGATTCTGCGAGAACAGCGGGGCGACGGACCCCATTGACCGCCTGGCCGCAGGTCCCGTCTACTTCGCCTTCACCGGCATGGCCAAGGTGGAGATCCTTCCAATCTCTAAGCCCTCCCCCGACGAGAACTACATCTTAGTCTATTATCACCACTACTCCTTCGAGGCTGAGTCCTACCTCGCCCGTGATCACAAAACAGATCACCCGGTTTGCTACATGAACGCAGGTTACTCGGCGGGCTGGTGTTCGGTGGCCTTCGATCTTGAGCTCAAGGCCGAGGAGCTCTCGTGCCGGGCCATGGGCGACGAACGCTGTCTTTTTGTGATGGCCCCGCCGAGGCGTTTGGTCCAGCGGATCGCGGAACTGCGCAGCCCGGGCGGGGTCGGCTTACGGGTATGAGAACTCCGTTCACCGGGATAAATTGCACGGGGGAGTCTGCGTGGCTCCCATTTTCGTTGGGGTGTCTTGCTTTAACCCCAGGGTTTTTGCTACGCTGGCGTAGAACCGAACTGAAGGGAGATCGAAGATGCAGGAAGGGTCCGAAAAAAGGCCGAAGAAGGTCCAGATAAACCTTCCCGCCGATGTGGCTACCGGCAGGTACACCAACGCCGTCCATATCTCTGTTACGCCCGGGGAGTTCGTGATCGACTTCGCCCGGGTGCTGCCCGGGATGCCGAAGGTGCAGGTCCACAGCCGGATGATCCTCCCTCCCATCGCCGCCAAGGCCCTCGCCCGGAGGCTTGAGCAGGCGGTGAACGGGTATGAGGATAAGTTCGGGGAGATTAAGGTTCCCGGTAAGAAGCGGGGGAAGCCGCCCTTCGACTACGGCTCCTTCAACGGCGATCCCACGGAGAACTAACCGTGAGCGCCCAGACCTTTGCCGAGAAATTCTTCTCTCATCGCCTGGATCGGCAGGTGAGGGCCGGGGAGATCGTGAACGCCTCACCCGACGTGGTCCTTTCCCATGACAACACGGCGGCCATCATCGGCAATTTCCAGGCTATTGCCGGGGAGGGGGCGAAGGTTCACTGCCCGGAACGCGTCGTCATCGTCCTCGACCACACCGTGCCGGCGCCGGGAGAGAAGGAGGCGTCGAATCACGCCCTGATTCGACGTTTCGTCACCGAGCAAGGCATAACCAACTTCTACGACATCGGCCGCGGTGGCATCTGTCACCAGGTTCTCCCCGAGGTCGGTATCGCGGCTCCGGGTAGGCTCATCGTGGGGAGCGACTCCCACACCCCGACCCACGGCGCCCTGGGAGCCTTCGCTTGCGGCATTGATCGCACCGAGACAGCGGGGCTGTGGATCGCCGACGAGACCTGGTTCAAGGTGCCGCAGAGCATCCGCTTCGATCTCGAGGGAAAGTTACCCGGAGGGGTCTACGCCAAGGATCTAATCCTGACCCTCGTCGGGCAGGTGGGTGCCGCCGGGGCGAATTACTTTTCGGTGGAGTTCGGTGGATCGGGGATCGCCGGCCTGACCGTGGACGACCGACTGACGATGGCCAACATGACGGCTGAGATGGGCGCCAAGAACGCCGCCTTTCCCGTGGACGATGTTACCCGGCGCTGGCTGGTCGGCAACTCCGTTGACTGGGAGGAGGATTGCACCGTCTGGGCCGATGACGGGGCGGAATACCTCTCGCGGTACAGCATTGACCTCTCTACTATCGAGCCCGTGGTGGCGCTGCCCCACCGGGTAGACAACGTTCACCCGGTCTCCGAGGTTGCGGGAAGCCCTTTTCACCAAGGATTGATCGGTACCTGCACCAACGGACGGCTGTCCGATCTACAAGAGGCGGCGCGGATTTTGGGGGGAAAGCGCATCGCCGCCGGGATACGGCTTCTCATCCTGCCCGCTAGTGAGCGTGTCTACGCAGCGGTTCTGGCCGACGGGACGTTGTCAATCCTCCACGGGGCCGGCGCTGTGATCCTCAACCCCGGCTGCGGTCCCTGCCTGGGGGCTCACGAAGGGGCGCTGGCGCCCGACGAGGTTTGCCTCTCCACCGCCAACCGCAACTTCAGGGGACGCATGGGGTGCGCCGAGGCCGAGATCATCCTGGCCAGCCCCGCCACCGTGGCCGCCTCGGCCCTCACCGGCGTCATCACCGACCCGCGGGAGGCGCTCTGATGGCCAAGGTCTGGAGATACGGCGACGACGTGAACACCGACCAGATGTTCCCCGGCAAGTACACCTACACCTGCTCCACCCCCGAGGAGATCGCCCCGCACCTATTCGAGGACCTGGACGGGCGCTTCGCCGAGGAGGTTAAGCCGGGCGACATCATCCTGGCCGGGGAGTACTTCGGCTGCGGGAGCTCCCGGGAACATCCGAGCAAGGGCCTTCGTCATGTGGGCGTGAAGGCGGTCATCGCCAAGAGCTTCGCCCGCATCTTCTTCCGCAGCGCAATCAACCAGGGCCTGCTGGTCATCGAATGCCCGGACGCCGTGGAGGCCTACCGGGAGGGCGATACGGTGGAGCTTGACGGTGAGGCGGGGATCGTACGCGTGGCGGGTATGGAGTTCCGCTTTTTACCCTACCCGCCCAAGGTGAGGACGATTATCGAGGCCGGTGGATTGGCGGCATACCTGAAGGGGCGTTAGCGGTTGAAAATGGGTTAATTTAGCCGTACGCTTAAATAGCATGGCGGGCCGACCTGACGTCGGCTCCTGCATTTTTCCCTCACCCTAACCCTCTCCCCATAGGGGCAAAGGGACAAATGAAACGGGAGCGACCAACGGGAGCGAGTACGCGGCGGTAACCTTTCGAATGGCGATAGCGTGGGGTCGCGATGCCGGGGTGCAGCGCCCAGCGCTGCCGACCAACGGGAACTATCAGTTGCACGCCGCGCGCGGGGATGATTACCTTATTGAGTAAACCTCTTCTCGCGGAGCCGGGGTTCAGCTTCCCGCGCTGGTCCAACATACTCCCTTGGCTACTCCCACACCCTCCGGGCGGCGGCGTGGTATAATACTCTCCCGAAACGCCTGATGTGGTGGGAATCTGCACAGCTCACATGACCACACCAATCAATAAGATCCGTAATTTCTCCATCATCGCGCATATAGATCATGGTAAGTCAACCCTGGCCGATCGGATGCTCGAGCTCACCGGCACGATCGAGAAGCGCCTGATGCGGGAGCAGGTGCTCGACACGATGGAGCTCGAGCGCGAGCGCGGTATCACCATCAAGGCCCAGAACGCCCGGATGAGCTTCACCGCGGGCGACGGCAAGGCCTACGAGCTGAACCTGATAGACACACCGGGACACGTTGACTTCACCTACGAGGTGAGCCGGGCCCTGGCGGCCTGCGAAGGTGTGCTCCTGGTCGTGGACGCCACCCAGGGAGTGGAGGCGCAGACGGTGGCCAACATGTACCTGGCCGTCGAGCACGACCTGGTCATCATCCCCGTGATCAACAAGATAGACCTGGACACCGCCCGTCCCGAGCACGCCGCTGAGGAGTTGCTATCCCTACTGGGTGATTCCGACGCCCCCTTCTTCTTCGTGAGCGCCAAGACAGGTGAGGGAGTGCCCGAGCTTCTCCAGGGCATCGTGGATCTTGTACCGCCGCCTGAGGGTGAGCCGGATGCCTCGCTACGGGCCTTGATCTACGATGCCTTCTACGATGACTACCTGGGGATAGTGACGGCGTTGCGCATCGTGGACGGCGTTCTCGCGAAGGGTGACGAGATCGAGTTTTACGCCCACAGCGGCCGGTATCAGGTGAATCAACTGGGTTACTTCGCCGTCGAAAGGCGCCAGTTATCC
>DAOVLG010000250.1 GCA_030631385.1 Candidatus Coatesiibacteriota bacterium
CCCTTGTTTATCATGTACACGCACGCATCCCAAACGTAGGGGCGGGGCTCTGCCCCCGCCCGCGCACCCAAAATGTAGGGCGGGGATTCTATCCCCGCCGCGGCGGCCCGCAGAGGGGCCGCCCTACGTTTGTTATACGTTACCGCGCGATGACCAGCCTCTGGGTAATAGAGTCCGCGCCGGTTTCCAGGCGGTAGAGATAAACGCCGCTCTCAACATCGGCGCAGGACCAGCTCACCTCGTGCCGACCGGCGGTCATGTCTGAGCTCACAAGAGATGCTACGCGCCGTCCGGAAAGATCGTAAACAGAAAGCGTCACCCACCCCTCATCCGGCAGCGAGAAGACGAAGTTGATGACCTCCCGCGAGGGGTTCGGATAGGCGGCGTAAAGAATTAGCTCAGGTATATATTCGGGAACCGTGACCGGCTCCGTCGGGCCGAAGCGCGTCATCGTCCCGTCGGCCTCGGTCACCTCCAGCCAATAGACGTACTCGACACTCGCTTCAACTTGGTTATCCAGCCAGCGTACCGCCGAGCCTGGGAGCGGGTTATGGTGAATAGCCACCGGCTCAGCATCCCCCACCGAGCGCAGGACACGCAGGCCCGCCGGGGAATCGCCCTCGATGCGCCAGTTAACCAGGATGCCTTCGTCTTCCGCGTCAGCGACGAAGTCAACTATATCAACACCGCCGCCGGTGTCCACGTCGAAGTACCAGTCCATCTCCACGGCCCAGTACTCCTCCTCGTCTTCGTCTATTGACTTCACCCGCCACCAGATGCGGTCCCCGTCCTGGATTCCATCCGCTATCGTATACTTCGATTCACCTATACCCGTGACCTCGTTATATGTATCGAAGTCGGGGTCTGTTCCCCACCAGAGCGTGTAGCTCTCGTGTCCGGGAA
Source organism: Candidatus Coatesiibacteriota bacterium (assembly GCA_030631385.1). Taxonomy (GTDB): domain Bacteria; phylum RBG-13-66-14; class RBG-13-66-14; order RBG-13-66-14; family RBG-13-66-14; genus RBG-13-66-14. Next base: position 904 of record DAOVLG010000250.1, read on the forward strand.
CGTGCGAGTCCTCCCAATCCAGGAGTGGTGTTAGTGTATCTACGACTTCTCCTAACTCTGGGTCAAGTAGGTGGAAGCAGATCAGATCCACGTCGAAATACCAGTCCATCTCTGCGGCCCAGCATTCTTCACTCTGGTCGTCAATGGACTTCACCCGCCAGTAGATGCGGTCGCCGTCCTCGATGCCCTCGGCTATCTGGTACTCGGAGTCGGCGATACCCGTTACCTCATTGTAGCCGCTGTAGTCCGGGTAGGTTCCCCACCAGAGGGTATAGCTTTGGTGGTCCGGGTCTTGTGTGTCACCCCAATTTAGGAGAGGCGTCGTTGTGTCTATAATCTCGCCTCTTTCGGGCTCCAGCAAATGGAAGCCGTAGGGGACATAATGAGCGTATTTTAGAACATCATCTCCAGAATCATAATATGAAATGTGTGGATAATCATTTTCATCCAACTCCAGGGATGGGTGGTAAGCAATATGTGAGTCTACTACTTCTATCTGCCAGGTTACACCGTCCCAGCGGGCGTATTTCAACTCATCGCTCTCGTTATCCTCATACGAAATATGCGGGTAATCGGAGGAATCCAGGGTTAAAGAAGGTTCACCTCCGTACTGACCTAAGCTTGTATCAACGGTATCTATCTGCCAATCAGCTCCGTCCCAGCGGGCGTACATTACTGCTTCGTTGTCGCTATCAAAATACGAGATATGAGGGTTAAACGAGGAATCAAGCGCCAGAGAAGTTGTTCTGACATTAAAGCCAGAGTCAACGACTTCTATCAACCAATCAGAACCGTTCCACCGAGCGTATTTTAATGTATCATTATCATAATCCCCATAAGAGATATGGGGATTATCCGAGTTGTCAATCGCTAATGAGGAGTTCCATCCAAGATTATATCCCCATTCCACAGTATCGTACCGCCAGCCGGAGCCATCCCAATATACATAATATAGATAATCAGTATCTTCACTCCAATCAAAATAATGATATGCAATATGGGGGTAATCGTTGCCATCCAGAGCCAAGGAAGTGTACCCCACATAATCAAAACCGCTTTCTGTGTAATACAGATATGTAAAATTCCATGACGAACCGTTCCATCTTGCATAGCAGATACAACAAAAGTAATCACTAGAGAATAATATATGGGGGTAACTTAAGCTATCAAGTGCCAGGCTTTCACAATAAAGATACATACCTACACATACTGTATCGCAATGCCAGCAATAGCCGTCCCAATAGGCGTATTTTATTTCTTCTTCCAAGTAATCATACGCAATATGGGGATACCCGGAGTCGTCCAACACCAACGAGGTATCAAAAGTATATGCATCATCCACAACCTCGAAATACCACTCGCCGGCGGTGGCGAGCACCGGCAGCAGTAAAAGGGCTATCGCGGCGTATCTCATGGAAAACCTCCCACACCTGCACTTTTTAGTATAGCAAATTCCGTTCCATTTGACGAAATGCTGCAAACGCGCCCGTATTCCTTATCGGCACGTCGCTTATTTGATGATACGGGGTTTATCAAGGGACGGATTACCCCGAAGGTGGGGCTTACTCACTCGTACCGGAGGGCGGGGGTGGAGTCGAGACGGGAGGCCTTTATCGCGGGGTAGGTGCCGGTTTTTTAGAAGACCTCTTCGAGCCAGATTATCTGGTCGCGGCGCTGGCCCACGCTGATGGCCACCACGGGCACGCCGCAGCCCTCGGAGTTGAGGCGGAGGTACGCCCACATCCTATAGCGGGTTGCTGGCACGGCTCGGCCGCGAGGGCACCGCTAACGCCCCGGCTAGGTGACCATTAGGACGGCATAGTAACTCCGTGTGGGTATGTCAAGGAGGGATCGGTGGAGACGTAAAAGGGACCTCGGGGAGGTCCCAGATTAATCGGCGTACTATTGGGCGGCTATTCCGGTGTGGGCTACTCGCCGGGGATGATAGCCTCGGTGGGGCAGACCTCGACGCAGGTACCGCAGTCGGTGCAGAGTTCGGGATCGATCACGTAGGGCTCACCCTCGGAGATGGCCTCCTCCGGGCACTCGGGTATACAGGCCCCACACTCTACGCATTCGTCGGTAATCACGTAAGCCATGGACTCCTCCTTGAACGGCTTGATCCCTTGCTGGGTAGGTGTCGGATAGCCGTAGGGGATACTAGCCACTTTGTATTGGCTCGTCAAGGCAAAAGAGGGTGGAATCTCTTAATTGATATTCTGTTTCCTTAAACCGGAGAACCGTTACCTGCCTTGGCTAATCAGTCTGACCGTCTCTTCCCTCGGCTTACGTCGAGGTGGAAAGGGCTCCTCGGCCGGACGGCCCGTCGGGATTACCGCCAGGAGTTCGTAGCCCTCGGGGAGCTCCAGGAATCCTTCGAGGGGGATCTTCGCCACCAGGGGTGCGCCCATCCAGCAGGTGCCGTAGCCCAGTGCGTGGGCCGCCAGGAGGAGGTTCTGGATTGCCGCGGCGCAGCTTACCAGCCAGGAGAGGCTTCCCCCCGCGGCGGGATGCTCCGGCATGGTCTCGGCCAATTTTGTCCGCCAGGAGGACCTCTCCCGCCGGCCAGCGACGAAGAAGACCAGCGGCGCCCGATCGAAGAAGGTTCCCCATCGGGCAAGGTTTTCACCCGTTTCGGCAAAGCCGGGCGCCTCCAGGGCGATGCGTTCGATCTCTAAACGGATGACGTCCGCCGTTTGGGCAATCTGGTCGCGGTTCGTGACGACGTTGAAAAGCCAAGGCTGGGTGTTGCTCCCCGAGGGGGCCCAGAGCGCCGCCTCGAGCATCCGTTCGATGTCCTCGGGCGGCACCGGATCTGGTTTGAAACGTCGGACACTCCTCCTGCCCCGGATGATTCCCAGCAGTTCTTCGTAGCTCACGCCTCCCCTTCACAATAGCGGTAGAAAACATCCCCATCCTGGCGAAGAAGCCGGACGCGCTCGGCAGTAACCATATCTTTAAGAGC
>DAOVLG010000303.1 GCA_030631385.1 Candidatus Coatesiibacteriota bacterium
CGGAAAATCTGGTCGAGGCTATGGGGGGAAGGTTTCCTGAAACCTGGTACTTCATGAGCACTCACTACGAATGGGACTCCCATAGGATAAACCGTGGACTACCCGATGAGTGGCCGCTGGACAGACACGATTGGTCCCTGACCTATTGGACCGTTCTTTTTGATTGGACGACGGCACAACCGATTACTGGCTGGTCCATGTTCGAGTTTACACGTGGTTACGCCGGCATCTTGATCGCGCCCAATTACTACGGCGTTTTATCCGGTCTCTACCCGAGCTTGATGTTCACTCAGGAGGAGAAACTGTGGGATAACATCTGCTTCTACATCTGGTTGGGCGACATGGAAATGGCCCCGCCCTACGTCGACGATATGTATCCCGATGACGGTCGCAGAGATGTTCCCCTTGATACGCAGATAGTTTTTCACTGCATGGACGATGAGGACGAAGGAGCGGGTATAGACGTTTCTACAATCCTGTTCAGCGTTGAAGCCAGTGAATCACGGTCGGAAAAGGCCTTGGAAGTGAGGGATGATAGGGGTGCAGCTATCAAACAGCAATACGCACCCTCCTACGAAATAACGGGCACACTTGAGATTGACGACGATCACTTACAGGATGTTGTTTGTACCTTCACCCCCGACGAAGACCTCCCTGTGGCGGAGATAGTCTGTACGGTCGATGAAACATTGGCGGACCGGATAGGCTTGGAGATGGGGTACGACGAGGTCTGGACCTTCTACACCGAGGGGTATGAGAAGGTGGAGGAAATGAGCTGGGGAGCGATCAAGGCGCTGTACTAATAACAATGGGGATACGTCGTAGGGCGGCAACTCCGTGTGCCGCCCTTTTTAACAACACGGGCGGGGTACGGAGCCCCCGCCCCTATAACGCTGCACCAACGAACCGACCTTTAGGGGCGATCGTCCACGGTCGCACGTTGCCCCCCTCACCTTGACCCTCTCCCCCCAGAGGGGGCGAGGGGACAAGCCCGCAGAGGGGCAACGCTACGCCGCCGGTCGCCCGGTGTAGCGCGGGGCTTCTACGCCCCGCCAATTTAATCACGCGGTCGCCCGTAGAAGGGCGGCTCGAGGTCATCGAGTCCAGGTGGACGAGCGTCACCTCGAAATGGGGCTCCAGCAGCGTCAGGTAATGGGGAACGCCCTCGTCGTCGTGGCAGGCGTTTATCAGCAGGACCGAGGGCTTTTTGGCGTCGGTCAACATGGCGCTAAGGTACACGGGGCCGGGCGTAAGAGTAAACCGAAATTCCGGTTTAGGGACTGGAATAGTTTAAGCTTGACAGTATGAGTCTTGGGTAATATGATTGGCGGGTAAACTAAAGGGGCGAGATATGGTGGCTGAGATAATGCGGCGGGCCGGACTGGACCGCGCCCTGGAGCTCCTCGATGCACTGGCCGTCGAGACGCGCCTGAAGATACTCCTCCGCCTGGCCGGTGGCGAGCGCTGCGTCTGCGAGCTCATCCCCGGAATCGGGGAGCAGTCCAACGTCAGTCGGCACCTGGCCCGCCTGAAGGAGCTGGGCGTCGTCACCTGCCGCGTGGACGGCCCCCGGCGCATGTACCGCATCGTGAACCCCGTCGTGCCGGTGATTCTAAAAACCCTCAACCTCGTCTCGGATGAGCCCTTAACCGAGACCTATGATTTCGAGCTGTGAAGGACCGGACGAAGCTCCTGTTGATGCTGGCCCTCTTTGCGGCCTTTTACTTTTTACCCTTCGAGTCGGGACGGGTGCGGGAGGCCGCCGGCGAGGCGGTGGCCATGGCCGGGGATTACGCCCGGAACCACTTCCTCTTCGCCATGCTGCCGGCGTTTTTCATCGCCGGGGCGCTGGCGGTGCTCATCTCACGGGGGCAGGTGCTGAAACTGCTCGGCCCCGAGGCCAAGCGCTGGCTCGCCTACGGGGTGGCCAGCGTTTCCGGGGCGCTTCTGGCCGTGTGCTCCTGCACGGTGATCCCCCTCTTCGCAGGCATCTACAAGCGTGGCGCCGGTCTGGGACCCGCCACCACCTTCCTCTACTCGGGACCGGCGATCAACGTGGCGGCGATCATCCTCACCGCCGTCGTCCTGGGTCCCGAGTTGGGTATCGCCCGCGCCGCGGGGGCGATCATCTTCAGCGTGGTGATCGGCCTCGTCATGGCGACAGTCTTCCGTAAACGGGAGGCCGAGCGCCTGGCCGAGGGCTTCGCCGAGACGGAAGCCGTCCCGATGGGCCGCCGGCCCTGGCAGAGCGCCATAACCTTCCTCTCCATGATCGCCCTCGTCGTCTTTTTGAATTGGGGTTCGAGCGGGGGCGGCCTCGGCCAATGGCTCCACGGGAACCGCTTCTGGGTCGCCGGCGGCGTTCTGCTGCTGATCCTCGTACAGCTCCGGCGCTGGTTTACCAAGGATGACCTGCGGGCCTGGGGCCGATCCACCTGGGACTTCGTCAAGGACATCCTGCCGCTTTTATTTATCGGCGTGCTGCTCTCGGGCTTCCTCCTCGGACGCCCCGGCCACCAGGGGCTCATCCCCCGGGAGTGGATCGAGGTAGCCGTGGGCGGCAATACCCTGTTAGCCAACCTCTTCGCCAGCCTCTCCGGGGCGCTCATCTACTTCTGCACCCTGGTCGAGGTGCCTATCCTCCAGGCTCTTCTGGGGGCGGGGATGGGCGGCGGTCCGGCGCTGGCGCTCCTTCTGGCCGGTCCGGCCCTGTCGCTGCCAAACATGCTGGTCATCCGCTCCGTCCTGGGAACGAAAAAAACAGCCGTGTACATCGGCCTGGTCGTCGTCATGTCCACGCTGGTGGGCTATCTGTTCGGACTCGTGTACCCAACCGTCAACTGAAGGAGAAGCGGTGCACCAGATAAAGGTCTATGGAATGGGCTGTGCCAGGTGCAAGGAGCTTTATCAGCGCTGCCTGCAGGCCCTGGACAAGGCCGGAATGCAAGGTTACGTGGTCGAGGTGGAGGACCTCGCCGGCATCATTACGGCCGGGGTGCTGGTTACGCCCGGCCTCGAGATTGATGGAAAACTGGTGAGCGAGGGGAGGCTGCTGACGGTGGGTCAGATCGTGGAGAGGCTGGAGGCAGCCGCGCC
>DAOVLG010000477.1 GCA_030631385.1 Candidatus Coatesiibacteriota bacterium
AAGCGGTTCCACCGCCTGGTCCACCCCGTCCAGGGTGATGAAGCGGTGGATGATCTTGACGTCCTCGAAGCGGAGCTTCTTCCTCTTGGCTTCACGCTTGGCGGACCTGGCCATGAGGCGCCAGGTGCAGGCGCGGACGAACTCAGCCTCGCCACCGAGCGTATCCTTGACTGCGCAGGGATAGCCGATGACGTACTCGATGCTCACTGCGCCTCCGGTGAAGGTGTTTGTCTGGAATGATACCCCTGGGGAGTGGGCGTGTAAAGGCCGTGTATTGTAGAATGGGTCCGGAGGGATTGCTTCACCGCTCTTTCGCACCATGGAAGAAGACGTCAAGGTTATCACCCGCAACCGGCGGGCGCGGCACGACTACTCCATCGAGGAGGACTTCGAGGCGGGGATCGCCCTGGAGGGCTCCGAGGTGAAGAGCATCCGCGCGGGCCGGGTATCCATCGCCGAGGCCTACGTCAGGATCTCCGGCACAGAGGCCTGGGTGGTGGGGATGCACGTTGCCCGCTACGGGCCGGCGGGGATCTTTCAGCCCGAAGAGACCCGGTCGCGGCGGCTTTTGCTGCACCGGCGGGAGATCCACCGACTGGCCGTCGGGGTCGAACGCATGGGGATGACCATCGTCCCCCTGGAGCTCTACTTCCGGGGGAAGCTGGCCAAACTCAGGATCGGTCTCGGTCGCGGCAAACGCCGGTACGACAAGCGGCAGGAGATCCGCCGTCGGGAGGACGAGCGGGCGGCGCAGAGGGCCGAGGCCGAGCGGCATCGGCACCTCGGCGATAGATGACGCGCGCGTTGCAGGTTATACTATGGGAAACGACCACCCTGAAGGGAGAGAGGCTTGCGTAGATTAGTACCCCTCCTCTTGCTCTTCCTGATCGCACCGGTCTGGGCCAACCGGGCCGAGAGCCTGAACCTGGGCACGACCAGCAGGGGGACCTGGGTCTCGGTGGGCCTGGAGGAGGAGACCGGGTTTGATCTGACCGCCTCGGGCGACACCATCCGGGTGCGCATCGAGGGTGCCGCGCCGTCGGGTACACTCACCCGTCCGGGCCGGGGCGCCGTCGCCGAGGCAACGGTGATCGCCGACGGCGGCGACGCGCTCCTGATCCTCCATCTCGTCTCCGGCTCCTACACCTACCGCGCCTACGCCAAGCGTAACCCCTTCCAGGTCTGCGTGGATGTGATCCCCAAGGACGAATCGAGTGTCGCGCCCGACTTCTCCCGCACCGACGGCGGGATCGAGCTGATCGTCATTGATCCCGGCCACGGCGGCCCGAGGTGGACAGGAACCGCCATGTACGACGAATCCGTGGACGAGAAGGAGGCGGTCCTCGAACAGGCCGAGATTCTCTTGGAACTGCTGGAGAAAGGCCTGGGCGTCGAGGTGATCCTCACCCGCACCGGCGACTACGAGGTGGGCCTCAAGGGGCGCTGCCTGATGGCCAACGAGATAGAGGCCGACCTTTTTATAAGCCTGCACCTGAACGGCGGCCCATCCTCGGCCAACGGCACCGAGACCTTTTACCTCATCAGCGGGCAGACCACGACGACCCGGGCGGCGGCCATGCTGGAGAACGCCGACTTCGAGTACGATCCCGACCTGGACAGGGTCACTGCAAACGCCCTGGAGTTTATCCTTTCCGACGCCTATCAGACCCTGGTTCTAGATGAGTCGGCCTGGCTGGCCAACTACGTGCAGGCCGAGCTCCTGGATGAGCT
>DAOVLG010000392.1 GCA_030631385.1 Candidatus Coatesiibacteriota bacterium
CGGGGTCGAGGTGGTCGCCGGGGACACCAAGGTAGTGAACCGGGGAGACGCCGACGGGCTTTTTATCAACACGACCGGCGTCGGCGTTTTCGATGTAGCGCACCCCCCCCTCGCCGGGCCTCCCCGGACTTCTGACGCACTGATCGTCACCGGCGCTCTGGGCGACCACGGCCTGGCGGTGATGTCCGCTCGGGAAAGCCTTTCCCTGAAGAGTCCGCTGGTCTCCGATTGCGCCCCTCTGAACGGCCTGGTTGACGCGATGCGGAGCGCGGGGGAGGTGCGGTGGATGCGCGATTGCACCCGGGGAGGCCTGGCCTCGGCGGCCAACGAGCTCGCCGCCGATTACGGGGTCGGCGTTCGTTTGGTCGAGGAGAAGCTCGTCGTGCATGACGCCGCGGCGGCGGTGGCCGAGCTCCTCGGGCTGGACATCCTCCACGTAGCCAACGAGGGGGTGATTCTGGGGGTGGTGGCGGGGAAAGATGCCGGGAACGTCTTGGAGGCGGCCCGGTTGCACCCTTACGGCACGGAGGCGACCCTGGCGGGCGGGTTGACGGCGGATCACCCGGGCCGGGTTGTCCTCGAAACGGTGATCGGCGGCGAGCGGATCGTTGACATGCTCACCGGTGAGCAGCTGCCGCGTATCTGCTAGTTTTTGGGATAACGAACCTTATCTGAACAAACTGTTACCCCACAAAGACATATTTACGACCCATGGATGTAGGGCGGGGATTGAATCCCCGCCGAAAACGGGATAATGATCTTAAAAGCGGCGGCGGTGTTGGGAAACCCGCCCTACGAAAGGACTCAAGATCTATACTCCAGTTTAACGTTGTTCGTCGTCCGAGGCGCCGCTTTCTTAAACGCTAAGGTGAACACATGCTTTGTCCTATCAGCCATATTTATAAGGAACTTGCACCTTTGTATCGGTCCGTTTACTAACGGTGATGCCTAGTTTTTTAGATGTAGAGCCCGCTGCCGGATTATGTTAATCTTCTACAGCCCAGTAAAACGGTTTCGTTATCCGAAGGAGAAGAGATGGTGGAGGGACGCGCGAAGGACAAGGCCCGCAACCTGGAGGCGGCCTTCGCCCAGATCGAGCGGAAGTACGGCAAGGGCGCGATCATGCGCATGGGGGAGAAGGGCGAGCAGGATATAGACGTTATCCCCTCGGGCTCCCTCACCATAGACCGCGCTCTGGGCGTGGGCGGTATCCCACGGGGGAGGATCGCGGAGATCTACGGCCCGGAGGCCAGCGGGAAGACCACGCTCACCCTGCACATCATCGCCAGCGCCCAGAAACTGGGCGGCATCGCGGCCTTCATTGACGTGGAACACGCCCTGGACGTGAACTACGCCAAGAACCTCGGGATCAACATCGAGGAGCTCCTGGTCAGCCAGCCCGACACCGGGGAGCAGGCCCTGGAGATCGTGGAGATGCTGGTCCGCTCGGGCGCGGTGGACCTCGTCGTGGTGGACTCGGTGGCGGCCCTGGTCCCCCGGGTGGAGATAGAGGGCGAGATGGGCGACAGCCACGTCGCCCTGCAGGCCAGGTTGATGAGCCAGGCCCTCCGCAAGCTCACCGGCGTGGTGAGCCGTTCGCGGTGCAGCATCGTCTTTACGAACCAGATCCGCGAGAAGATCGGCGTGGTTTTCGGCAATCCCGAGGTGACCCCGGGCGGCCGGGCGCTCAAGTTCTACACCACGGTGCGCATCGAGGTGCGCCGGATAGGCTCCATCAAGATCGGCGGCGAGAATATCGGTAACCGCAGCCGGGTCAAGATCGTCAAGAACAAGGTCGCCCCGCCGTTCAAGGTAGCCGAGTTCGACATCATCTTCGGCAGGGGCATCAGCCGCGCCGGAGAGGTGATCGATCTGGGCGTCGAGGCCGGCGTGATCGAGAAATCGGGGAGTTGGTTTTCCTACAACGGCGAGCGTATGGGCCAGGGCAGGGAGAACGCCAAAGAGATACTCGAGGAGAAACCGGAGATGCTGGACGAGATCGAGGCCAAGGTTCGGGACTTCTTCGGTATCCCGGGCAAGATGATGGTAGGACAACCCGCCGGTGAAACCGAATCGGAATGATCGTCATTCAACTGAAAACGGCGCCACGGGCGCCGTTTTTTTTACCGATCACAGTTAGTAAACGGACCGATAAGGAGGTGTATCTTCCTTATAAATATGGCAGATATGAAGAAAGTGTGTGTTCACTTTTCCGCTTAAAGAAAGTGGCACCTAGGACAACGAACACAGATAAATTAGAGTCGTAGGGCGGGGTTTCCCAACCCCGCCGCCAGCGCAGGGCGCTGGACC
>DAOVLG010000210.1 GCA_030631385.1 Candidatus Coatesiibacteriota bacterium
CCGGTGAAGGCCCCCTTCTCGTAGCCGAAGAGCTCGGATTCGATGAGGCTTTCCGGGATCGAGGTACAGTTCACCACGAGGAGTTCGTCCTTCCGCCCGCTTAAACGGTGGATGGCTCGGGCCACGACACCTTTGCCCACACCGGTTTCCCCGGTGATGAGGAGGGTTGAGTCGGTCTGGGCCGCGAGTTTGATCAGCCTCTTGGTCTGTTGAATCGCGGCGGACTCACCGGTCAGTTCGTCGGTTTTCCGCAGTTGGGCGAACTGTATTTCGGAGAGGTGCTGGCGCCGTTCGAGCTCGGCAAGACGGGCGGCCTTGGCCACGGTGATGAGGACCTCGTCGAATTCGAGGGGCTTGGTGAGGTAGTGGTAGGCTCCAGCCTTAATCACGTCCACCGCCTCGGAAAGCGAGCCGTAGGCGGTGGCGAAGATAACCTTTACCCCCGAATCTATCTCTCGTATCTGCTGGTTGACCTCGGTTCCCTTGATATCGGGGAGCATCTGGTCCAGGAGTACGATGTTTGGACTCCAGGTGCTGAAGTACTCCAGTCCCTCCCGTCCCGTTGTTGCGTATCTAACCTCGTAACCTTCGTGGAGCAGTCCGTCGCAGGTGCTCAAACAGAAGTTGGTGTCATCGTCAACGATGAGCACGCGGGTCCTGGGTTCCATCTTTAATTCCTCGTTGCTGCGGATAAGACAGCCGGGATCCTCGAGCTGTGCTTATTAATGGTGTACGATCTCGTGGTCTCACTTACTCACGACCCGTAAACCCAGGAGCGGTGATCGGTGTCAGTTGCAATATACGTCGTTCGCCGCCTCAAATAAGTCCGAGACTCCTCTCTAGTTCTTCAGGGCGTTCTGGATCGCCCTTTTTAATCCGAATAGCTCGTAGGGCTTTACCAGATAGCCGTCTGGCTCAACCGGTCCCGTTTTTTCGGGTTGGGCGCTGAGCATGATCACCGGTGTGTTGTAGAGTGAGTGGATCAACTCGGTGGCCTGCAGGCCGTCCAGCTCCCCCTTCAGCGTGAAATCCATCAGCACGACGTCGGGTTGGGTTTTACCGCACTCTTTAACCGCCTCCTCCGCGGTGGAGAAGGTGCCGATTACCTCATAACCGAGCCGTTGCAGACGCAGGCAAAGGTCCATTGCTACAATGATCTCGTCCTCGACTATCATTATTTTTTCCTTCATGGGCCGATTCTCCTTCATTGGCGGGGAGCGATCACGCACTTCGCCCGGCCGTTTTTCAACATCAATTGCTTCGCAGTAAGGGGCTTAGATACCTCAATTGACGGTATTTGCAACCTCTATGCCGCAGTATAAAGGGGGACGGGGCTGATTGGCTTTGATCCGCCCTGCATCGTCGTATTCCGTCCACCCGTGCGTTTCGAGAAGCCGATTACCCGGCATGTCGGTGTCTTTGGCTGCCGCAGATACTTCAAAATGACAGGCTCAGATTGGCTACGAACCCCAGGATGCTTCACCCGATTGGGCGGGAAACGCCGAAAAACCTTCGGCAGGGGTGGAAGACGCAGGCGTATTGGTAGAAACCGTTGAATAATGCCGCATCGGCACGCTCTTTTTGAAATATTCCCCCCAGCGCGATAATAACGTAACGCATTAGGAAACAAGGGGCTTAAACCCCTTGTCTTACCCCTTGTCCCCTCAGGCTTTGGATGGGGAGGCTATCAAACCCGACACTTAGAGATATCCCTGTTCGCCCATACTCCTCAAGAAGGTTTGCCTGAGCTCCTCATCTCGGTAAAAATGTTCGAATTCGCTCCCTCTCTCCAACGGTGAATCTCCTCCTGCGGGCCGTCAGGCCGAGGGCGTTCAGGCGGTAGATGACGGTTTCCTTCTCGTCCATAACCTCGTGTACCTCGGCGAACAGCTCCTCCGCCTCCTCCTCGCGCCCCGTCTCGGCATAGAAGGTGGCGAGGGAAAGTTTGACATCCAGGACCATGCGGGACGAGCCTACCTCGTCGTAGATTTGGATCGCTCTACGGTAGTAATCCTCGGTCTTGTCCGTTTCCCCCCTCTTGCGCGCCAGGGAGGCCAAACCGTAGTAGGCATACCCGTTTCCCAGCCGGTTGGCGATGATTTCGTTGATCTCCAGGTAACGGGTTAAATACTCTTCGGCTCTGGTAAGGTCTCCCAGGGTGGTGTAGCAGTCGCCGATGTTGTTGCAATTGATGGCGAGCCCCAGCCGATCGCCGCAGCGGCTGGCCAGGTCGTAGGAACGCATCAGCAGTTCGAGGGCCGCCCCTTACCTCAATGGACCCCGACGCGGACCTCCAGTTCCAGCCCCTCGTTAATACCGTAGCTTCGGGCGCTATCCACAATCCGTATCCCGGCCCGAACCGCCAGCTCGGCGTCGTTCTCGTGGGTCGCCGGCACACCGAAGACCGCCATGATCGAATCGCCGATGAACCTCTCCACCACGCCGTTCATGGCGACAACCTGGTTGGCCTTAACGTGCAGGCATTCCTCTATCTTGTCCTTGGTCTCCTCGGGGTCGTGATCGGCGAATTCTTAAAGCCGCAGAGGCTACAGATGATGGGTTCGGTCGTCATAAGAAAGTTTCTACTCGGATTGCACGTACTCCTCCATCAACTGCCGGACCACCAGCTCGGCGTTGTAGGTGCCGATGTGAATCAGGTCGGCAAAGTCGTCGGGGTCGCCGCCGTAGGCCTCAACGCTGGTGAAGTCCCGCAAGGAAAAGCCCTCGTATTCGATGGAATCCCAGTATTTAATTGCGTCGGCCAGCCTCTCCTCGTACTGGGTATTCTGCCGGAGGTGGTCGAGTAGGATCGGGTGGTTGGCAGTGACGTAGCCGATCACCCTGATGTTATTTTCGGAGCAGAGGTAGATAAAGAGATCGAAATAAGCGATTCGGGAGGGATGAAGCTCAGTAAAGCCATTGTAAATATTGTAGAGTGATTGTAACAGGCCGACTGAGACCTTTACTGCACTCTTACGCGGCTCCTTTACCATGTAGTCGCCGGTTAAGTGATCGAACTCGTATTTGCCGCTGGGTTTGATCCCCGTCAGATGATTCCACAGGGCCACAAAAGAGTAGCGCAGCGAATCGCTGATGATTTGTAGGAGGTCTTCGTGACCAGCTTCAGGGAGGGGCAAGTCCTCGATGAGGTAACGACTTAGTTCGGGGACCTGGAGAAGATGCCGGTGTACGGGCCAGATGTTGCTCAGCAACTCCGGCTCCAGGCCGATGATAATTAACTTGATCGGTTTGCTGTTGTATTCTAAAAGTAGTCGCAGTAGGCAGTAATAGTCCTCGGCACGGGTCATATTGATGCCGTAGTTGAAGGCTTTTAGTCCGTACTGCTCGAGCTGGGCCGCCTCAAGCCGCATCACCCGGCTCGTACCAAAAATAAAGGCATTATAATCCCGTTTGTTATCCGGATGATAGAGGTAGTCGTTGGTCTTAACGAAGCGGTAATGGACGGGGGTGATAAGTTGTTTGCCTGAGTAAATGTCCAGCGGGTCCACCAGATACTGAAAAACCAGCAGGGCTAGGATGGGGAGTATGAAGATCACGAAACGCTTGAACACGGAAGACACATCCGCTCCTAGAACTGGAAGTAGATGAACTCGGAGCCGCCGAAGGTGCCGAAGAGGAGCGTACCGATGACCAGAAAATAGTAAATACTCCAGCGGGCCCAGGTGGGTAACCGTTCTATTTGCAGGGCGTGCCGTTTTCTCCGTTGGATCCACTCGATGATTAGAAGGCCGATACACACCAATACCGGAGCCATGAAATATCCGTAGCCGACCTGGCCGAGAAGGACGGGATGGGTGACCATCCGACCAAGGTATGCGAAGGCGTGCCCCATGGAATCGGCCCGGAAAAAGACCCATCCGAGGAGGACCAACAGGAACGTCCCCAGCATCATGAGCAGTTCTTTGACGCTCGGCAGCTTCCGTTTCTTGGCCACGATTCCCCGGAACTGGGGCGGCACCTTTTTCAGGATCATCGGGATGAAGTAGAGCCCGTTCAAGATGCCCCAGAAGACGAAGGTCCAGTCGGCGCCGTGCCACAGCCCGCTCACGGCGAAGGTGATCAGGGTGTAGAGGATCCAGCGCGCCTTGCCCTTGAACGGCCCCCCCAGGGGGTAGAAGATGTAATCCCGAAACCAGCTCATCATGGAGATGTGCCAGCGCCGCCAGAACTCGGTGATGTTCCGGGAGAAGTAGGGGTAGGAGAAGTTGGGTCGGGTTTTGAAGCCCATGAGCCTGCCCACGCCGATGGCGATGTCCGAATAGCCGGAGAAATCGGCGTATAGTTGGATGGCGTAGAGGAAGACCCCGACGAAGAGGACCAGCCCGTCCTGGTGGGCGTAAGTCAGGAAGACGGCGTCCACGTATCCGGCGAGGAGGTCGGCCACGGCGATCTTCTTCACCAAACCCCAGAGGATCTGCCGCAGGCCGTCCTTGGCCTCATCAACCTC
>DAOVLG010000453.1 GCA_030631385.1 Candidatus Coatesiibacteriota bacterium
GGGCCGACCTAAAGGTCGGCCCCTACGTATGAAGTTCAACGGACGTAGGTCGGGGGCTCCGTACCTCGCCTATTCACCCCCCTCCCCAACCCTCCCCCCAGAGGGGGGAGGTGGACTAAAGGAGGGGGGCCAGTTTTTCGTTGAAAACCTCCGCGGGCAGCGCGGACCGGAGGACCTCCGCCAACCGGGACCAGGAGACGGGGGCGCTCCTCTCGTAGAGCCTCCGGCCGGTCTGCAGCAGCCTCGCCACGGCCGGTCCCTTCATCCTCAGGCTGAAATCGGCGCCTCCCAAACGGAAGACGATCACCCCCTCGCACAGGCCGTCGGCGTGCTCGACGATGAAGAAGCGGACCTGGTTCTCCACGTCGCCCCGGTGGTCCAGGTGCTTGAAGACCCAGTGCTTACCGCCGTAACCGGCGATACCGACGAGAGACTTTTCCTCTGGCAGGTCAACGCGGATCAGATTCCCGAGGGCCACGTCGAGCTTGGGGTAGGCGTCGTGAGCGTTCCGCAGGCGTTCGGCCACCCCCTCCAGGCTGACCAGGTGGTAGAAGGCGACGTCGGTTTCACGCACGACGCTGTAGATCCTCGTCGCCAGGATGAACTCGTTGGACGAATCGAAGGCGGGTCCCAGGACGAGCGTGCTGCTCCGCTGCAGGAGGAAGATGGTCTTTAGCTCATTCTGGAGGAGGTCCAGGGTCTTCTCGTAGTGGATGTCCCGTCCCTGGTGGATCTCGGTCACCAGGGTGTAGTCGGTGGTTCTGAGGATATCCTCCGCCGAAAGACCGGCGTTATCCATCCGGACCCCTTCCTCGAATAATTACGTTATTTGAAGATGAAACCAGCCACAATCAGGAGCACCCCGACGACACCCAGAACCGGCGTTAGGACGCGCCAGGCCTTAACCCGTCCGGTGAGCTCCTTCACCAGCTCCTGCTCGCTCTTCAGACTGACGATGAAGCGGTCCTCGCCGGTTTTGCGCATGGCCAGCTCGCCGCCGGCGTCGGTCACCACCCCCAGGGCGTAGACGTTCGCCCCGTCGGGGATCAGCCACTCCCGTTTTCGGTAGCCCAGCACCCGGTTGTCGCCGAACCCCTTCTCGGGCTCGAAGCGATCGTGGACGACGAGGGCGCCGATGATCTCGGCCCCCCTCACCGCGACCTTCGTCCGGCCGCTCTCGTCCACGATGAAAAAGTCCGCGGCGTCGGTCTCGTCGGAGACGGTCTCCCAGACCCGGCTGACCTTTTTCCGCCGGCGTCCCTGCGAGTCTTTGACCAGCTCGGTGACCTGGCGCTGCCTCTCCACCAGGCTGCGGTACCAGACCCCCCGTTTGCGGGAGAGGGGCGCCGTCAGGAGCCGATCCGCGCCGATGGTCCCCTTCAGCTCGCAGGGAAAGTTGAAGGCGCCGTCGAGCATCTCCTCCTTCGAGGTTTTGTACACGTCTTTGATCTCACCGGCCGAGTAGGTCTCGGTGCCGAGGATGTCCTCCCGCTTGCGCTTGGCTGCCCCGAGAACGAAGAAGCCGATCACGGCAATCAACAGGCACACGCCGCCGCCGATGAAAAAACCTATCCCATCCATCGTCCCTCCCTCTCAGCGTTTCATAATTTTCCTCAAGGATACCAAATCAAACCCGCCGGCGGGAAAGGAAGTTTTAGGATTATCACTTGGTTAAGGTCCCGCGGGCATTCAGTGTATTCTGACCGTTTTGGTGGTTTTATCTAGGCATCACCATTAGTAAACGGACCAATAAGAAGATGCAACTTCATAAATATGGCAGATAGGTCAAAGCGTGTGTTCACCTTAACCTGTAAAGAAAGTGGCGCCTCGGACAACGAAAACCGTTAATTTAGGGTATGGGTCTTGGGTCCTTTCGTAGGGCGGGGTTTCCCAACCCCGCCGCCAGCGCAGGGCGCTGGACC
>DAOVLG010000334.1 GCA_030631385.1 Candidatus Coatesiibacteriota bacterium
AGCCGCGCCTCGGGATGGACTATGGAAGTGGGATGTACGTCGGGCACCTACCTCCCCTTCTTCGTGATTATCTTGCCGTCGGCCAGGATCTCCACCCCTCCTTTGGGCACATCGAAGAAACAGCTTATGAACCCGGTAACGGTTGCCTTCCCGTCCACCGAGGCCAGGGCTTTCATCTTACACAGACCGCGGTGAATGGTAAGGATCTCGGTGTAGAGATCGAGGCGGTCGCCGGGCACCACGGTGCGCCGGAGCTTGATGTCCTCGAAGCTGCGCAGTAGGATGATCTGCCCCTCCGCGAGCTTATAGGAGTAGTGGAGGAGGATACCCCCCGTTTGGGCCAACGCCTCGAGCTGCATCACTCCGGGCATGATCGGCGCTTCGGGGAAGTGGCCGGTGAAGTAGGGTTCGTTGTTGGTGACGTTCTTGTAGGCCCTGATGTACTTGAGCGGTTCGACCTCCACGATCCGGTCAACCATCTGAAAGGGGTAGCGGTGGGGCAGCTTGCTTAGAATCCCCTTGATGTCCATGATGCCATGTGGCATGGGCAACAACCTCCCCAGTCAATAATGAAATCGCCCTGCGATAAGCGAGGATAGGACCTGGAGATTTTACCATAAAGGCCGCACTCTTGACGGCCACTAATGAGTTCAGTGTCGGGGGCTTCTTCCGGTTTTAATATTGCTCACCGCGCCTGGGCGAGCTCCGTCCGTATCTTCCGCGCCAGCCCCACATTGGCTGTGTGCCCACCCTTGATGCGGATGACGTGGGCTCTGAGGGGGGTGCCGACCAGGGTGAGGTCACCGAGGAGGTCGAGGATCTTGTGGCGGACGAACTCGTCACAGAAGCGCAGGTTGTCGTTGAGCACCTCTTCCTCGCCGATCACCACGGCGCAGGCCAGCGATCCGCCCCTGATCAGCCCGGCCCGATGCAGGGACTGCACCTCGTGGAGGAAGCAGAAGGTGCGTGCCGGCGCAATCTCCTCGGCGTAGCGGCCGTCCTCGGTGGTGAAATCGAGGTATTGGCTCTTCAGGACCGGATGGTCAAAATGCAGGGAGAAGGAGAGCCTCAGTGAACCGGGGTGAGGCAGGATTATTATCTGGGCGTTTCCGGCGTCGTAGGCGAGGGGTCTGTCCGGTTCCAGGTAGCGCCGGGGGGTGTCCTGCGTCACACACCCGGCTTCGCGCAGGGCGTTGACGAAAGGCAGGGCGCTGCCGTCGGCTACGGGAGGTTCGTGATTGTCCACCTCGATGATAGCGTTGTCCACCCCCGTTCCGGCGAGGGCGGAGAGGATGTGCTCCACGGTGTGGACCTCCACCCCATCCGTCCCGATGGTCGTGCCGCGGGAGGTGTCTACCACGTTCTCGGCCAGGGCCACGACTTCGGGCCTGCCGGGGAGGTCCACCCGCCGGAAGACGTAGCCGGTATCCGCTTCGGCGGGCAGGTAGCGCATCCGACAACGGTCGCCGGTGTGGAGCCCGATCCCGGAAATCTCCACCGGATGGGCGATGGTCCTCTGTCTATCCACCCCGGTTGTCATCGCGGTCCCCCAGCTCAGCGATCCGCCTCTCGAGTTCCTCGACCCTTCTTAAGAGCGCCCGGTGTTCCCGGCGCATCTCTGGCAGGCTGGATACCACGGCCTCGATCCGTGCGGCGCGTCGGTTAGGACGGGCCGGGTAGCCGAACCAGCGTTCACCGGCGGGTATGTCGTGGGAGACGCCGGACTGGGCGCCGATTACCACCCGGTCGCCGATTCTCAGGTGCCCGGCGATCCCCACCTGTCCGGCGAGCTGGACCCGGCCGCCTATGGCGCAGGAGCCGGAGATCCCAACCTGGGCCGCCATGGCGGTGTCCTCCCCGATGGTCACGTTGTGGGCGATCTGGACCAGGTTGTCTATCTTGACCCCGCGGGCGATGCGGGTCGGGCCCAAGGCCCCCCGGTCAATACAGGCGTTGCAGCCTATCTCCACGTCGTCACCGGTGACGACGTTGCCGATCTGGGGTATCTTGTGGAAGCGGCCCTCTTCGTCGGGTGCATAACCGAAGCCGTCGGAGCCGATCACCGCTCCGGGACAGATGATGTTGCGCGCCCCGAGCTCGCAGTGCTCACGGATGACCACGTTGGGGTAGAGGATCGAGCCGGGCCCGATGACGGTTCCCTCGCCGATGTGGACTCCGCTCATCACGATCGTACCGTCGCCCAGCCTGACATCCTTTCCGATCGTCGCGTGGGGGCCGACGGCGACATCGGTGCCCAGCTCGGCGGTGGGATCCACCCAGGCCGCGGCGTGGACCCCGGGCGGCGGGTAGGGTATGGCCGGGGCGAACCGCTCGACGATTCGGGTGTAGCCGAGGTAAGGGTTGGGACAGCGGATGAAGGCGAGCCCCTCGACGGGCCGGGTCTTCTCATCGGTGATCACCGCCGCCGCCCGGCACTCTGGCAGGAACTTCTTGTAGCGGCTGTTGACAAGGAAGGTGACCTCGTCCGGGCCGGCCTCGGCAATCGTGTTCATCCCGGCTACGGGCGTCGCGGGGTCTCCTCTCTCCAGCCTGCCACCCGCGATCTCGGCGACCAGACCGAGGCTGAGCACCATGATCCCCCTATCCCATACAATCGAGGCAAGGGGTTTAAACCCCTTGTCTGCTAGTCCATACCGGCAGCGGTGTTCAACACGTCAATGATCTCGTCGGTGATGTCGTAGACGTCCTTGCCGTAGATCAGGGCCGTCATGTCCAGGATCAGGTCGTAGGAGGTCGTTTGACCGAGCTGATCAAT
>DAOVLG010000474.1 GCA_030631385.1 Candidatus Coatesiibacteriota bacterium
CATGCTTTTCAAATAACCGGATATGAACACGTTTCTCTTTTACCGCCTCTTCCTCGCCTTCCTCATCGCCGACTACGTCCTGCAGTTCGACTGGCTCTTCCGGCTGCGTTACTCCAAGCGCTGGGGCGTGTTCGTTCACGCCGGCTTCCACCTCGTGGTGACGCTCGTCCTATGCCTGCCCTACCTCCGCGACACCTGGTTCTTCGTCGCCGTGATCGGTCTCCAGGTGGTCCACGGTCTCTTCGATCAGCTCAAGAAGCAGACCCTCTGGGCCTTTTTGGGTGACCAGCTCTTCCATGTGGCCACGCTGGTTGGCTTGGCCTTTCTCTTCGGGAATATCACCCCGGCCGACTGGCTCCCGGCCTGGCTGGACGTTCTCTGGAAGGACGACTACCTCGTCAACCTCCTCTCCGGGCTCCTGCTCTCGGCCTACGTGGGGATGATCCTGGTCAACTTCGCCAACAAGACCTTCCGAAAATCCTTCGAGCGCGAGGGTTTTTCCGATTACTTCCGCAACAGCTACCTCTTCGGTGGACTGCTGGCCTTCAGCGGCACCGAGCTTGGATTCCAGCTCAGCCCCTGGTTTTTTCTGGCGGCGGTGGTTCCCGCGGCGGCGTTGGCCTGGATCGCCCACCGGCCAACCGACACCGACGGCAGCTTCAGGGGCGCATACAAGCTGGATTACCTCTGGATGCTGCTCTGGGGCGCCCTCTGGGGTACCATCGTGGGCCTGAAGCTATACCCCTGACCATGTTCACCGGCATCATCACCGAGATCGGGACGGTCACCCGACTCCAACCGGGGGGGTTGGCCCGTCTGCGCGTCGAGGCCCCGCGCACCGCGGCCGGCCTGGAGGTGGGCGGCTCGGTGGCGGTGAACGGGGCCTGTCTGACGGCGGTGGAGGTGGACGCCGGGGGATTCGTCGCCGAGGCGATGGCGGAGACCCTGGCCAGGACCAACCTGGGTCGTCTGTCGCCGGGCTCCCGGGTGAACCTCGAATCCCCCCTGAGGTTGGGTGACGCCCTGGACGGCCACCTCGTGCTGGGCCACGTGGACGGCCGGGCCCGGCTCGTGGAGAGGCTGCCCGACGGGGCGGCCCAACGCCTGGTGCTGGAGCTGCCGGACGGGACCCTCGCCCGCTACCTCGCCCCGAGGGGATCGGTCTCGTTGGACGGGGTCAGCCTGACGGTGATCGAGTCCGGGGGGCGGCGCTTCTCCGTCGGGATCATCCCGCACACGGCCGGGGTCACGACCCTGGGGGAGCTTCCGCCGGGTTGGGAGCTGAACCTGGAGGTGGACCTCATCGCCCGGTACCTCGAGAGGCTGGGGGGAGATCGAGGGGGGGTGGACCGTGATTTCCTCGCCGAGCACGGCTTTCTCTAGACTCGCGCCGCTCTTTCTACTACTCCTCGCCTGGGGATGCGGTGGTGGGGCCGATCCCGCGCCGGTCGAAGATGACGGTGAAGCCGCCTCTCTGGTGGACGTCCTCGCCGGGAAGGAGATAACGCCCGAGATCCGAGCCGAGTTGGTCGGTCTCGTATCAACCAACACGGAGATGCTCACCGAACTCGCCGCTGCGGTTTCTTTAGGGGAACTCAGCCCGGCCGAGGCGGATTCCCTCTACGGCGACTGGCTCGCCGACGAGGCCGCCGATCGTTCCCTGGCCCCGGATCAGCTCCAACGCCTGTTGGCCGGCGCCGTGGGCGGTCGTTACCGGTAACATTACCCCCTCTCCC
>DAOVLG010000237.1 GCA_030631385.1 Candidatus Coatesiibacteriota bacterium
AATCGTTGGTTGCCACGGTTGAGGGCTCGGTTCAGGGGGTAGGCTTCCGTTGGTTCGTGATGCGCCAGGCCCGGGCGCTTGGCCTGGTCGGTTCGGTGGCCAACCTGCCCGACGGGACGGTCCGGGTGATCGCCGTGGGTAGGCGGGGCGACCTGGAGTCGCTGATCGGTCTCCTCCGCGAGGGTCCGCCGGCCTCACGCGTCACCGACGTTAAGCTCCAATGGACCCCGGCGGTTGCCACCTACCGTGACTTCCGGGTGGTCTTCTAGGGAACCGCGATTATCCATCGTCCGCCGGCCTGATGGACCAGCGATTCCCCGTTCCCCTTGTTTACGGGGGGGCTAGCCTCTATAATCCAACCCTGCTCGACGGAGGATAAATGCCTTTCGACAGCATCGAGTCGGCCCTGGAGGCGATTGGGAATAAGGAGATGGTCATCGTCGTTGATGACGAGGATCGAGAGAACGAGGGCGACCTTGTCATGTCGGCCCGGTTCTGCCGCCCGGACGATGTGAACTTCATGATCGGTCACGGTCGCGGGATGCTCTGTACCCCCATGGCACCAGATGTCACCCGGCGACTAGGGTTGGAGATGATGGTACCCGACGCCCACAGCACCGCCCTTCTGGGTACCCCCTTCACCGTCACGGTGGACTACCGTCACGGGATGACCACCGGCATCTCGGCCGATGAGCGCTCCAAGACCATCCAGGCGTTGTCGGATCCGACTGCCGCGCCCGAAGATTTTGCCAGACCGGGACACATCAACCCCCTGCGCGCTCGGGCCGGCGGGGTGCTAGTCCGCGCCGGTCATACAGAGGCCACCGTGGACCTCTGCCGCCTGGCCGGCCTCGAACCCGTCGGGGTTCTCATCGAGATCCTCAACACCGACGGCACCATGGCCCGGCTTCCGCAACTACAGAAAATGAAGGAGGAGTGGGGGCTCAGGCTCGTCTCCATCGCCGATCTAATCGAGTACCGCCGCCGCACCGAGGTCCTGGTGGAGAGGGTCGCCTCGGCCCGGCTGCCCACCGTCTTCGGTGAGTTTACCATCCACGCCTACGAGTCCACCATCTCTGATGAGTACCACGTGGCCCTGGTCCTGGGCGGACTTGATAGGGAAGAGCCTGTCCTGGTGCGGGTGCACTCCGAGTGCCTCACCGGCGATACCTTCCACAGCATGCGCTGCGATTGTGGTCCCCAGCTCGACGTGGCGCTGAGGGCCATTGCGGTCGAGGGCCGCGGCGCTCTTCTGTACCTGCGTCAAGAGGGGCGTGGAATCGGCCTGGTAAACAAGATCAAAGCCTACGCCCTGCAGGATGAGGGGCGGGATACCGTTGAGGCCAACCTGGAGCTGGGCTTCCCCGCCGACCTGCGCGACTACGGCATCGGCGCCCAAATCCTCTGCGACCTCGGCGTGCGAAAGCTGAAGCTTATGACCAACAACCCACGCAAGATCGTCGCCCTCCAAGGGTACGGCCTGGAGGTGGTCGAGCGGGTGCCCGTGGAGATAGACCCCACCGATGAGAACCTGCACTATCTCCTCACCAAGCAACTGAAGTTGGGGCACATCTTCAACAACCTTCCCGGGATAAACAGGGCGCATCACCACCAGCACGAGGTGGAGTCGGATTTCGGCGAGTCGGCGGACAGCTGATCCCCGCTTCCCTGATCCAGATCAATGCCCGTACCGATTCGGTCGTCTATCCTGGGGACGGGGAATAAAGGACACCGAGGAGGAGCGATGGGCGGGGCGCTCGTCCCCGCCTTTTCATTTGACTAGGGGCCGGCTTTAATGTAAACATTCAACTGTAAGGAAGTAGCTGCGGAAAGGATAGAGTCATGTGGAAGCGGATACTGTTGGTTCTGGTTTTAGCCTTGCCCGTTGCGGCGCAGGTGACTGGTAACCTGCAACACCAGATAAATGACCTCCGCTCACAGCTTGAAGAAATTCGAGAACTCCTTGACTCAAATAACCCGATTGATTTAAGTAATCAGATTGTCCAGGCATACAAAGATGGTGCGGAACATGGCGACCGAGTAATGGACTTTGTTGGCTGGGTGCTTGGAGGTATAGCTGCTGTTGTCGGTATCCTTGGTGCGTTAGGTGTAATACAAATTTTTAAAAGTAGTCGTCGCATTGAAGATACACGAAAAAGAGTAGACACCTTACAGGAAAGAACGACAGAAGTCGCGTCAGAAGTCGATGAAACACAAAAGGAAGTTGAAATCAAACTCCAAACAGTGAAGACTTGCGAAGCTGAAGCCAAGAAAACGCTTGAATCAATAAAGGATGTTAAAGAGCAGGTAGAAACATTTAGAAGTGAACTTAATAAAATGGACAAGAAGGTTGATAGAATTGACCACATGAGCCCAGGCTACAATTCCCTCTTTCAAGTTAAATACGAAGACGCTCTGGAACACTTTGAGCGAGCAATTGCCGAAGACCCCAAAAACGAAGAAGCCTGGATCTTGAAAGGCTACTGCTTAGACGAACTTGGCCGCTACGATGAGGCAATCGAGGCCTACGATGAGGCTATAATGCTAAAAACAGACTACCACGAAGCGCACTACAATAAAGGTGTTGTTTTAGGCAGGCTTGGCCGCTACGATGAGGCAATCGAGGCCTACGATGAGGCCATAAGGCTCAAACCGGATTACTACGACACGCACAACAACAAAGGCAATGCACTAGCCAAACTTGGCCTCTACGATGAGTCAATCGAGGCCTACGATGAGGCCATAAGGATCAAACCGGACTACCAAGCAGCGCACAACAACAAAGGCAATGCATTAGACGAACTTGACCGCTACGATGAGGCAATCGAGGCCTACGATGAGGCTATCAGGTACAAACCGGACGACCACGAAGTGCACAACAACAAAGCGGGGACTTTCCTCAGGTGGGGAGCGACTCTGACAGGAGAGGAGGCAAGGGAGAAATTTGAGCTGGCAAAGAAGAGTGCGAAGAAAACGATTGAATACTCCAAAGGCAAGGAAGGCCACTACAACCTTGCCTGTGCCCAGGCCAGATTGGGTGAGTTGGACGAGGCTTTGGAGAGTCTGACGAAATACAAAGACAACGAGGAAGTAATCACCGCTGACCCCTGGCAAGACAAAGACCTCGATGTTTTGCGCAAAGGCAAGTGGCGTAAGAAATTTGAAGAAATCGTCGGTCCACCGCCGGAGGGCGTTGAGGAACCCTAGCCAAAGTCTGCCCCTCACCCTGGTCCTACCCCAGAGAGGAGAGGGGATTGAATTGTAATAGTGTAGGGGCGGGTTTCCAGCCCCTCTTAACTTATAATACCGACGTGTTTATGCGGTTATTTCGGGAGGAGCGGTGAGCGAGCTCTTTAACAACCACCAGCGCCGGAAAGAGACGTTGAAGGAGATGATCCGTCAGCTCCACGCCGGGAGGGCGCCCGGGGAGCTGAAGCGTCGTTTCGCCGAACTGCTCGCCCAGGTTGACGCGGGCCAGGTGGCCGAGCTCGAGCAGGAGCTCATCGCCGAGGGGATGCCCGTCGCCGAGGTGCAGCGGTTGTGCGACGTTCATGCGACTCTTTTCGAGGAGGGGCTGGAGCAGGCTCCGCTCCCGGAACTTGAGTCCGGTCATCCCGCCCACACCCTTCTCACCGAGAACCGCCTACTCCGGGGGCGGCTGGCCAGGCTTCGCGAGCTGGTGGATATCCTCGAAGAGCTTCCCGATGCCTTCGGGGCGAAAAAGGATGAGCTGGAGAGGCTCTTCGAGGAGCTGGGGCAGTTCGAGCTGCACTACCTGCGCAAGGAAAACCAGCTCTTCCCCGTACTGGAGCGGCGCGGCGTCCGGGGGCCCACCCAGGTGATGTGGGGCATCCACGACGAGATTCGACGGGACTATAAAGTCGCCCGTTTGGCTCTGGAGGAGAATCGGCGGGACGATTTCCTCGCCGGCGCCCGGACTTTTTCCGAGAAGGCCGAGGCCATGATCGTCAAGGAGGAGAGGGTCCTGATCCCGATGAGCTTGGAGACCCTCACCGACGGGGAGTGGGCCGAGATCAGAGCCGGTGAGGCCGACATCGGTTACGCCTGGCATACCCCCGTAGAGAGCTGGGCACCGGAGAACTCGGAGGTGATAAAGGAGGGTAAAGTGGAAGGTAA
>DAOVLG010000403.1 GCA_030631385.1 Candidatus Coatesiibacteriota bacterium
GAGGAGCCGGCGTAATCCTCGATCACGATCCGGTACGGACGAAGGACGCCGCCCGCCGGAGCGTAGTCCGAGTACGCGATCCGCAGCTCCGGCTCACCCTCGGCGTCGTAGAGCACCTGCTCCAGCGGCACGGGGGAGGAATCATCCACGGTTATTAAAAGGGCGCGCGTGCCGTCGGCCCGCCGGAAGGCCAGCCGGGTGGGATCGTCCCCCGCTTCGGGTCGGACGTAGCGGATCGTCCCGTCGAAGCCCTCCGCCTCGATGAGGGGTTCGGCCAGGAGCGCCCCGACCGTGAGCGGGATGTCCACAGGCACGCCGAGGAGCCTGGCCGTGTTCTCCGGCGTGGCCACGCCCTCGGCCCAGACCCCATCCGCCAGATAGTGCACCGCCATCCTTCCGCCGGCCACACGCGTCACCACGGCGATCTCCCCCATCGGCCCCAGGCTCTCGATGTAGACCTTGTCCGGCCGGGCGAAGGCGATGCCGTGCTCCGTGGCGGGCAGTACCCCCTCGGTAGTCCGCGCCGACAGGGTGATCGTCCCCTTGGCCGACTCCAGCCCCCCTGCGTAAACGGTCAGCTCCCGGGCCAGCTCCCCGGCGGTCATCTTGGGCGGAGTTGTGACGGCGGGTTCGGTCACCGGAACGCACGAGACTCCGAGGACGTAAACCGTTGAAATGACTAGGACAAGCGTCCACCGTGCCATACCGGAAGTCTACCACGCGGACCCCGTGACATCAACCGGCGCTTGACACCCTTCGCCCGAGGGTTTACCATAATCCCGCCCTTCAACACCCATCCACCGCTCCCCGATAGATAATACCCCCCGAACATCATCCTCCTGGAACCGAAGGTGTCCGATACCCGTTTCCCCCCGTTCCGCCTCCCCCGGCGTGAATCAGTCCCCCACCGCATAGAGGTTTTCGTATGGAGCTCGCCGAGCTGAAGAACAAGAAGGTGGCCGAACTGCAGAGTATGGCGAAGGATTTGGGCGTCGCCGGCGCCAGCGGCCTGCGCAAGCAGGAGCTGATCTTCAAGATCCTGGGCGCCAAGACCGAGGGCGACGGCTACGTCCTGGCCGACGGCGTGCTGGAGATCCTCCCCGAGGGCTTCGGCTTCCTGCGCTCGGTGGATTACAACTACCTGCCCGGTCCCGACGACATCTACGTCTCCCCGAGCCAGATCAAGCGCTTCGGCCTGCGCAAGGGCGACATCGTCACCGGGCAGGTGCGCCCACCCAAGAACTCCGAGCGCTACTTCGCCCTCATCCGCGTCGAGGCGGTCAACTTCGAGAGCCCGGAGACCGCCCGGGAGAAGGTGGTCTTCGAGGAACTCACCCCGCTCTACCCCGAACAGAAGTTCGACCTCGAGACCGAGGAGGCCGACCTCTCGATGCGGGTCATCAACCTGCTGTGCCCGGTGGGCAAGGGGCAGCGCGGGTTGATCGTCTCGCCGCCCCGCGCCGGCAAGACGATGATCCTCCAGAAGATGGCCAACTCGATCATCACCAATCACCCCCAGGTTTACCTCATCGTCCTGCTGATTGACGAGCGCCCCGAGGAGGTCACCGACATGCGGCGCTCGGTCCGGGGCGAGGTGGTCTCCAGCACCTTCGACGAGCCGGCGGAGCGCCACGTCCAGGTGGCCGAGATGATCATCGAGAAGGCCAAACGGCTGGTGGAGTGCGGCCGCGACGTGGTGATCCTCCTCGACTCGATCACCCGTCTGGCCCGGGCCTACAACGTCGTGGTGCCCCATTCGGGCAAGGTTCTCTCGGGCGGTGTGGACGCCAACGCCCTGCACAAACCGAAGCGCTTCTTCGGCGCGGCGCGCAACATCGAGGAGGGCGGCTCCCTCTCCATCATCGCCACGGCGCTCATCGAGACCGGCTCCCGCATGGACGAGGTGATCTTCGAGGAGTTCAAGGGCACCGGCAACATGGAGCTGGTGCTGGACCGTCGTCTGGCCGACCGCCGCATCTGGCCCGCCGTGGACCTGAACAAGTCCGGCACCCGGAAGGAGGAGCTGCTGCTCACCGAGGAGGAGTGTAGCAAGATCTGGGTGCTGCGCCACGCCCTGGCGGGGTTGAACTCCGTCGAGGCCATGGAGATGCTCCTTTCCAAGGTTAAAAAAACGAAGAACAACGAGGAGCTTCCCCAGCTCATGACGCAGCTTTCACGCACGCGTACCTTATCGGAGAGCCCCTATGAGCCGGGAACCCCACTATCCAGGAACCGGTACGCGCC
>DAOVLG010000418.1 GCA_030631385.1 Candidatus Coatesiibacteriota bacterium
AGAGGGGACAGCGCATTGTAGGGGCGAGGGGATCAATGTGTAGCGCGGCCCCTCTGCGGGCCGGCAACGCAGGGCGTTGCATCCCAGTCCCGCGAGGACGGGTTCGTGCAAATTAAAGATCATCCCCGCGAGCGAACCATTTTGGTATTACGGTGGGCGGGTGTGGACACCCGCCCCTACGGGTATCGAATCTTTAACGTAGGGGCTGACCTTCAGGTCGGCCCTCTTTGCTTGGCACAACGACGGTTGTGTGCTATCTTTATAGACGTCATCAAACCTTTGACTCAAAGGAGATAAAAAATGAAGAAACTGTTGATTCTTGTGCTGGCAGTAGCATCCTTCGCCGCCAACAGCGTCGGTACCTCCGGCATCCCGGTCAATACTCATCCGCAGCCGCCGGTGGGGCAGGAGTTCTACTGGGATGACGGGATCATGGTCAGCGGCTGGGTCTGGTACACCGGCGGAAACTACTGGGCCGTTCAGTTCGACGAGGAGAAGACCGGCGGCGACGATTATTCACCTCTGACCAAATACGGCGCCGTCACCTATCCGGGCTGGCCGGACAGTACCTTCCAGGGCTGCTACATGCATACCTTCGGCGACCTGGGTGGGTATCCGGGCACCGACCTGGACCGCACCTTCCTGCAGTTCACCACCGGCGGCGTCTTCGAGTGGGTCACCCCCGATAATTGGGTGCTCATCACCACCCCCGTCTTCTACGTCGCCAACGAGCAGATCGGGAACTACCCACAAACCGACGCGATGGGCGTAGACGCCGTGGCCGGCACCCACAACTGGACCGGTTTCCAGGGCTCCTGGGTCCCCACCACCCTCTTCGGCGACTTCATGATCCGCTGCTACTGGGGATGGGGGGATGTCGAGGAAACGAGCTGGGGCGCGGTGAAGGCGATGTACTAGCCATCCCCGCAACTCAATAAAAGGGTCCCCGTGTGGGGACCCTTTGGTTATCTACCTTCGGAGGGAGACTACTTCTCTTCCTCTTCCTCCCCACCCTCCTCGGGCTTGTCCTCGGGTTTTTTCTCCGGCTCGGCCGGTTTCTCGCCCTCCTCGTCCGGCAACTCCTCGGGGACCTCGAACTCGGGGAACTCTTCGTCGTAGTCTCGGCGTTCGAGAAGGTTCTCGTCGTCCTTCTTCTTTCGAAGGGCCAGGTAGATGAGCGTCTGCCCGGCCTGGCAGGTGGCCAGGAGGTAGCTGGCGAGGACGCCGATGAGGCCGATGAGTCCCACGGCCAGGATGATGGAGGCGATGTGGAGCCCGGCGCCGGGCTGGATCGCGATGAAGCTGTAGGTGTGGGGCGCCAGGAGCCAGTAGATGCCGGGCACGTTGCCGACGATGAACCCGGGGACGATGCCCAGGCCGCTCTGCTGGCAGCAGGCGAAGAACTGGCGCAGGCAACCCTGGGCGGCGTTGACCGGGACGCGCAGGAAGCTGTGGGTGTAGTGCTGGGCCTGCGGCAGGACGTACCCGGTGAAATTCGTGCCCCACCAGACCCCGAAGACCATCTTCATCAGCCGCAGGGCGAAGATGATGAAGACTAAGAAGACGCTGAAGGCGATGATGGTCACCAGGAAGAGGAGGTACTGGTAGATGACGAGCCTCCAGGGCTGGGCGGCCGTGGTCGAGAAGAGCTCGAAGATGGTCTCGAAGGTGTCGTTCTTGGTGGTGGCGACGACGGCGGGGGCGATGACCACGCCGACCAGGATGATCACCAACAGGTAGAGGGCGAAGATGGTGACGGCGATGATGACGGGGAAGAAGAAGGCGGTGATCCAGGCGGAGACGGCTCCCCAGCTGGCGAACCAGCCGATCAAAAGGCCGCCGAAGACGAGGCCCGCGGCCATGATGGCCAGGCCCAGCGGTGAGAGAATGACGGCGGCGGCGTTCTTGCGGGCGAAGCGCCAGGCCTCCTTCTTCGAGTAGAAGTCGTTGCCGCGGAGCTGCTCGTAGGTGAGCTTGGCGGTGGCGGTCCCGGCCAACAGGGCGATGACGAAAGCCCAGAGAACGCCGAGTCCCCAGATTATCCAGGAGTAAAAGGGTATACCGACGAAGTAGTTGATTACATCGCCGCCCAACCCGCAGCACAGGGGGATGGGCAAGGCGCCGTAGTTGAACCAGATCTCGGCGAAGGTGGCCCCGG
>DAOVLG010000335.1 GCA_030631385.1 Candidatus Coatesiibacteriota bacterium
CCACCTCCGCCAACCCCGATGACCACGTAGTTCTTCTCAAAAAGATCCCGGATGGCCTCGATCTCGACGATATCCACGGGGTGCGGACTCGGTACCCGGCGCCGCCAACCCCGTCCAGAATCCTCCCCCACACTCCAGTCCCTTTCCTCGGCGTACCGCAGCGCGTCCTCTCGGGAGAAGAACGGACCCACCGGCTTGGTAGGGTTACAAAAGGCGGGGTCGTTGAGATCAACCACCACCATCGTTGATACGGTGACCGCCCTGCCGGCGATCCCGAGACGGCGAAGCTCGTTGGTCACCGAACTGCAGAGGAGATAACCCACCCCCCCCTGGGTGTTGGCTCCCCAGTAGTCCAGGGGCAGATCGGGTAGCACCGCCTTCGTGTTCTCTGCCATCAGGAGCAGGTTGCCGACCTGGGGGCCGTTCCCATGGGTGATGAGGATCCGGTGACCGGTGCGGACCAGGTCGGCGATGGCGACGGCGGTGGACAGGACGTTCTTCCACTGCTCGGCCATCGTTCCGCGCTGCCCGGCGCGGATGAGGGAATTCCCCCCCACGGCGACGACGATACGCATGTCGAGGTTAGCCTCCGAGTAAGAAGCAAAACTGCCGGCCTAAGCCGGTTTTACTTACAGACTGCATTATACTAAAATGCCCATCTTAGTGTAAAGCCGCACGGTTCGCAGTTTATCCCGCAAGCCTTCGTGAGTAAAAGAGAAAAACCACCCACCTACTGGTTGGACTTCCTCGCCTGGCAGGCCGACCAAACCCGGAGGACGAGGCGGTATCTGGCCCGTCGGGCCGCGCTGCGCGAGGGGTTGGTGATAGACGTCGCCTGCGGCGCGGGGCAAGTCCTCGAGGAGCTGGTATCCACCCGGCCCAAGCTGAGGGTCGTCGGCCTGGATGCAGACCTTTCGATCCTAGGGGCGGCCAACTCGGATCTCCCCCGGGTGGCCGGACGAGCCGAGGCCTTGCCGTTCCCCGCCGGTCGCGCTACCGCCGTCATCTTTCACCTCGCCCTCATGTGGGTCAGGCCCGCCGAGGCGCTGGTGGAGACCAAGCGGGTGCTCAGGAGAGGTGGACACCTGATCCTGGCCGCGGAACCGGACTACGCCGGTATGCTCTCCCATCCCGAGCCGGGCAGCAAGCAACTGATGGCCGAGAGATTGGCCAGGGGCATCCAGCGGGCCGGCGGCGACCCATTTATCGGGAAGCGGCTCCCGGCCCTGGTGGAGAGGACCGGCCTGGAGATCCTCGAATACGGTCTCGCCTCCAGGCCCTGGCACTACGGCCCCGACGACCTGAATGAACTCGAGCGGGTCTTCACCTTCCGTCTGGAGTTAAACCCACGATCGGCGAGGGATTGGTGGGTGAAGGCTCGCCAGGCGGCCAAGCGCGGGTCCTACATGGAGTTCCTCCCCGTGTTCTACCTTCTGGCGGTCAAAAGGTAGACCCCGTTCCGACCGGTTGTAAGTGGTATGTTTCACATACTAGTATGCAGTATAGACCAGTTTATTGAACTTTACAATCCTAAGCGATAATTATTTACGCTGTATTCTCTTGAAATACAAAGACTTACTGTATTGTGAGCAAGCTGTTTAATATCATCGTTTTACACGATACTCATAATTTTATAACACCAAATGACCGAACAGTTGTTCTCCAGGCCGTTTATTTATCCACAAAAGGCATATCTTCAGGGACGAGGCTGTGCGCAACAGCCTGATATTACGACCTTTACAAACGTGAACAACGGTTCGGTATAAATATCAAAGAGTTAGAGATAAGCATTATAATATCAACGTGTTACAGATACGGTTTGTTTTACAGACCGCGTATTGTGTTGATATTGTTTGGTTTGGATAAAATAAGGACCGACCTGAAGGTCGGCCCCTACGTATTTAATAGGGCAATCAAGTACCGAGATTGAATCTTAAAAAGATGTAACGCTTGCCCTCATCAACGTCCAGACAACCCCTCTCCCTCAACTCTTTGACGTAGCGACAGACGGTCTCGCGGCTGCAACCGGCCATGTCCGCCAGCTCCTGATGGGTCAGCGAGATGGTCAGGCGGGTACCGCGGGGATCGTCAACGCCGTGTGTTTCGCGCAGTTTGATGAACATGGACTCGATCTTCTCCCGGCTGGTTTTGAACCTCAGGTCCTCGATCTGTGAATCGGCCGCCCGCAACCGCCGGGACAGTACCCTGATGATCTTGATGGCAATCTGCGGTATCTCTTCGAGCAGCCGGAGGAAATCGTCTGAGTGCAGGGTGAGGATGGAGACGTTCCCCATCGCCTCGACGGTGGCGCTGCGGGGCATCTGGTCCAAAATGGAGAGTTCGCCGAAGAAGGACCCATCCGAGAGGATGTCGAGGATCTTCTCCCGGCCGTCCAGGCTCTGGCGGGTAACCTTGACCTGCCCCTTCTCGATGAGGTAAAAAACATCCCCCCGTTCGCCCTCGTTGATGATAAGGTGGCCCTTCCCGTACCGGCGGCGCTTGATGAGCGGGATTATCCGCCCCAGCTCCGCCTCGGCCAGCTCGCAGAACAGCGGGATCCCGGTCAGATTAAAATCCGGGGCCATCGCCCACCTCGGGTAGTCGTTACTGACATATTCTATTCGCAGTGTTCGGTTTTTTCTAAAAAAACATGGTGCCTGTTCCCTCGCCCCTCAGGGGCTGGTAGGGCGAGGATTTTAATCCCCGCCGGAAAGGGATATTGATATAGAAAGCGGCGGCGAGGTGAGGCAACCCCGCCCTGCGAAAAAA
>DAOVLG010000021.1 GCA_030631385.1 Candidatus Coatesiibacteriota bacterium
CCCGTAGGACTGACTAGAACCGGACCGTCGCCATGATCTACGAACGAGCGTTAACACGGAACACGTTGCCGGCAAGCTGTCGCCCCACGGCCAAGATGGCAATGGGCAGGAGTGAGAAGACAGGCGAGTCACGGAGAATTCCTGGTCGGGGTGAGAGGATTCGAACCTCCGACCACCTGAACCCCATTCAGGTGCGCTACCAGACTGCGCTACACCCCGCGAGCTTGAAGCTCGACACAGTTCCGCGAGGGAGATCAACGTCTAACTTTAACTAATCCCCGCGAGCGACGCGAAACTAATAGTTCCCTCCGGTCGCTCCCCTCTACTAACTCAATACGATTTCCATTAGCTTGAAGCTCGACACAGTTCCGCGAGGAGTATTCTTCGAACGGCAAACGGTTATCCCTGCGAGCGGCGGCTCGTGTAGGAAAGATTCAGGCTCCTCAACCCCGGGGGCTTCCGTGAAGGCGGGGCGCATTATAGCACAACGCCCCCCGTCAGTCCACCGTCTACATCAGGGCCAGCGCCCGTTCGATATCCTCCAGTAGGTCGTCGGCGTCTTCGATCCCCGCGGCGATGCGAACCAGGCCGGGCGTGATGCCGTACCGAGTGAGTTCCTCGGGGCTCATCGTGGAGTGGGTCATGCTCGCCGGATGCTCGATCAGCGTCGCGCAGTCGCCCAGGGACACGGCTATGGTCATCAGTTTCACCGAGTTGATGAGCTTGGCCCCCGCTCTGGCGCCGCCGACCACGTCGAAGCTAAGAATCCCACCGGGACCGAGCATCTGTTTCTTACCAATCTCATACTGCGGATGGCTCTCCAGACCTGGGTAGCGAACCATCTCCACCTTGGGGTGTCGCAAAAGAAAATGGGCCAGGGCGACGGCGTTGGCCTGGGAACGTTCGACACGCAGGTGGAGGGTCTTGAGCCCCCGAAGAAGCAGCCAGCTCTGGAGGGGGGCGATGACCCCGCCGATGTCCGTCCGCCACTCCCGTGATTCGTCAATCAACTCCTGTGATCCACAGTAAACACCGGATACCGCGTCACCGTGCCCCCCGACGTACTTGGTGCAGCTGTGGAGCGCGACATCGGCCCCGTGTTCGATCGGCCGTTGCAGGTAGGGGGTGGAGAAGGTGTTGTCCACGACGAGGAGAATTTTGTGGGCGTGGGCCAGCTCCGCCGTGGCGGCCAAGTCGGTGATGGCCAGGGTGGGGTTGGCTGGCGTCTCGACGAAAATCAGCTTGGTGTCGCCACGGATCGCCCGCTCGATGTTCACCGTGTCGGTGGTGTCTACAAAGCTTACCTCGATCCCAAGCCTGGGTATAAGGTGGTCGAAGAGGGCGAATGTGCCACCGTACACCGTGTCCCCCGAAACGACGTGGCCCCCGTGGGCCACGTGGCAGATCAGGTTGTGGATCGCGGCCATGCCCGAAGCAAAGGCCAGGGCGTCGTCGGTGCCTTCCAGATAGGCCATCTTACCCTCAAAAATCTCCACCGTGGGGTTGGCCAGGCGGCTGTAGATGTACCCCTCCTCCTCACCGGCAAAGCAAGCGGCGCCGTGCTCAGCCGATCTGAAGGCGAAGGTGGATACCTGGTAGATGGGGGTGCTGACGGCGCCGGTATGGGGGTCGTGTTCATCGCCGCCGTGGACGAAGCGGGTGCCCAATCCGGGACGCATGTGTAGGTCCGAGTCCATGGGGATCACCTCCCGGTCTCATGGGACCGCGTTGTCTCTGTTTGGGATCTCCAGGCTGACAGGAGGATTATAGGTCCTGCCCCCGGTCTTGTAAACGACGACTTTCCGGTTACCTTTTAAGGGGTTAACTGGTATAATTCCCCTCGGTCAGCCCACCCCACGTTCGATGAATGAGGAACCACAACAGAGCAGCTTGGACGACCAGCTTAGGAGCTGGTTCGCTTACGTGGACCGACGTCGCGAGCTTCGTGCTGCGGCGCGGCGTTTTAGATCGGCCTACCTCGCCGGGAGAACCAAGGAGAGGGGGACCATCTCCCCCTACCTCGTATACCTCCTCGGCTTCGTGAAGAGGTGCCGGGTTTTGGCGCGCCTATCCTACGTCGGAGAGGACGGGTTGATCCGCCGGCAGAGGTTGGTGGAGGTCTACGAACTGGACTCGCCACACTTCTGGGTCTACGACCTGGGCGGTCCCGGGGTTGGTGATGTTCAGCGGCGCAAAGAACGTCTCGTGCGGGTGGCCGGCTGGCGGACGATCCTCCTAAGACCGTTGGTATTCAAGCCCTTCCGCCCCCGGAAGGAGATCATCGAGCGGATCGCCAGGCTTCGGGGCCGGGAGGCCGAGAGTAAGGTCCGCCGCTTCATGCACAGCCTGGAACGCCGTCGGCGCAGATGAATCAATCTCGCACTTTCCGATAAAAAAGATAGGACCAGCGTAGAATATGCTCCCGAGGTAGTTTCGCTGGTTTAACCTAAACGACCTCTCTCGGATGAACGGACGGAGATTGCGTTCGGGTACGCCGTGAGGGGCAACTGTAGGCCCTATTTTATCGCTGACTGTGCTTTAATCCCGAGGAATGTCAGCTTTAATCGCCCCGCCAAGCGCCACCCGTCGTCCTTTTCGGTCGAGTTCGAGTGCCCCTCGCCGGCGGTGGCACAGTTTTTGCGCAGATGAACCGTGAATAACTCCGCGAAGCTTCACTTCTGCAAAAACCTGTGCCACCGCCTCGGCAACTGTGGATTCGACGAGTGTATACCGCACACTTGACGTGACGGTCAAGCTTCCAACCATCCGCCACATTGCCTCCCCATCTGGTGGCAGGATGAAAAACTCCTACGCACAACGGCAAGAATAGATGGCGGATCCAAACCGGTAATGATTTGTGATGATCCCAAAAAGGTACGACGTCCGACCTGAAGGCGGACGTTCTCATTATCGTGGGTGCCCATGCCCTATGGGGTCATTCCGATCATAGATGAGGGGCGCATCCACCATAACTTGTTGACCACCCTGGATAAAAACTGGTATACTAACACTGAGTTGTTTAGCATACCGTCGCCGACGGGGCGGACGGACGGACATCTCGCCTGCGGAACCTCGATCCCCATTCGTTGGGTTAAACCTTCTTTTCGGGTCCCCCCGGGGATCCTTCGGGAAAGCCGTGATTCACCCCAATCCCCGAACCGGTCCCTGAACTCACTCGGACGATCTGTGGGGTTTTGGACCCCCGCCCGGAAGTCCCACCCGACTAGAGCCCGCCCCGGAAACCCCGTCGCGATTCGATCCTTCAACGAGCGCCCACCGGCGCTTAAGACGGGGTGATCGTCAGTGGCCATCCTCTCACCACCCTACGTGTACATAACCCTGGCCGCCGCCCTGGTCCTCGGTTTGGGGCTGGGCTACTGGTTGCGCCGGATAATCTCCAAACGCAAGCTCGTCTCCGCCGAGGAGCTCGCCGAACGGATCGTTCGGACCGCCAAGAACGAGGCCAAATCCATCGTCAAGGAGGCCAAATTCGAGGCGAAGGACGAAGCGCTCTCCATCAAGCAGCAGGTCGAGAAACAGGCCGAGGAGACCCGTGGCGAGCTCAAACGTATCGAGAAATGGCTGAGCTCCAAGGAAAATCAGCTCGAAAAACGGGAGGCCGACCTCGATGAACGTTTGGACGAGGTCAGGACTCGGGGTAAGAAACTGGAGGAGCTGGAGACCTCCCTCGCCGTTCAGGAGGAACACCTGGCCAAGCTGATAGACGAACAGACCCGCCTTCTCGAGCATCTGAGCGGCATCAGCACCGAGGACGCCAAGGGGCTGCTCCTGGAGAACCTGCGCGCCGAGGTGGAGCACGAGTCGGCCAGGCTCATGAAGGATATGCGTGATGAGGCCGTCGCCCGCGCCGAGGACGAGGCCCGCAAGATCATCACCAACGCCGTGCAGCGCATCGCCAGCGATCAGGTCTCCGAGATCACGGTCAGCGTGGTCCAGCTACCTTCGGACGAGATGAAGGGTAGGATCATCGGGCGCGAGGGTCGCAACATCCGGGCCTTCGAGCTGGCCACCGGCGTGGACGTGGTCGTGGACGACACCCCCGAGGCGGTCATCCTCTCAGCCTTCGATCCGGTCAAACGCGAGATCGCCCGGCAGACGATGGAGAGGCTCGTCCAGGACGGCCGCATCCATCCGGGGCGCATCGAGGACATCGTCGGCAAGGTGTCGCAGAAGATGAAGACCACCCTGCGCGAGACGGGGGAGCAGGCGGCTCTTGACACCCACGTCCAGGGGCTGCACCCCGAGCTTATCAACCTCCTCGGCCGGTTGCGCTACCGGACTAGCTTTGGTCAGAACGTCCTGGCGCACTCCCTGGAGGTTTCCCACCTCTGCGGGATGATGGCGGCGGAACTCGGCCTGGACGAGAGTTTCGCCCGACGGGCGGGACTCTTGCACGACATCGGCAAGGCGGTGGACCACGAGGTGGAGGGGACCCACGCCCAGATCGGCGCCGATCTGGCCCGGCGCTACAACGAGAAACCGCCGGTCGTCAACGCCATCGAGGCCCACCACGATGCCGTCGAGGTCGCCTCCGCCGAGGCGGTGCTGGTGATGGCCTCCGACGCCCTCTCGGCGGCCCGCCCCGGCGCCCGGCGCGAGACCCTGGACCTCTACATCAAACGGCTGACCAAGCTCGAGGAGATCGCCAACTCCTTCCCCGGCGTCGAGCGCTCCTTCGCCATCCAGGCCGGCCGCGAGATACGGATAATCGTAGACCCCGAGGATCTCGATGATCTCCGGGCCGCGGAGGTCTCCCACCTCGTGGCCCGCCGCATCGAGAAGGAGATGGAGTACCCGGGCAAGATCAAGGTCACGGTCATCCGGGAGCGCCGGACGATTGATTACGCCAGCTAGCCGGAGGAATAAATGACGGGGAAGAAACACAGGATCCTCCTGCCGAGCTACGGTGAACGGGTTGACCTGCCCCTGGCCGAGTCCTCTGTGCCGGCCGGTTTTCCCTCGCCCGCCGACGATTTCATCGCCAACCGGCTCGACCTCAACGAACACCTGATCCTCCACCCCGCCGCCACCTTCTTCGTCCGCGTGGCCGGCGACTCGATGATCGGCGCCGGGATCACCGACGGCGACATCCTCATCGTTGACCGCTCACTGGAACCTACCGATGGAAGGGTCGTCATCGCCGTCGTCAGCGGAGAACTCGTGGTCAAGAGGCTCCGGCGCACCGAAAAAGGCTGGCTCCTCCTGGCCGAGAACGACGACTATGCCCCGATCGAGGTGGGAGAAGAGGGTGAATTTGAAGTCTGGGGCGTAGTAACCAACGTGATACACCACCTTTAGGGATGGATATTCGTATCGGTACGAGCGGATACTCCTACGACGATTGGCGGGGGATCTATTACCCTCCGGAGCTGCCGCGCGGCGGGATGCTGGGGTGGTACGCGGGTGTGACGACACAGTCCGATCTCCTTGTTGAGCGCGGCCCCAGTTTCGACACCGTCGAGATCAACGTCACCTACCACCGATTGCCGTCGGCCAAGTCCTTCGCCCGGATGACCGCCGTCACCCCGACCGGCTTCCTCTTCAGCGTGAAAGCCCCCGGCGGCATCACGCACCCCGACGGCTACAAGAAACTGGACTCCGACCTCGTCGAGCGGTACTGCGCGTCGGTTTTCCCCCTAGCCGAGGCGGGTAAGCTTGGCCCCACCCTCCTCCAGTTTCCCTATCGCTTCAGGGTGGGTGAGGAAACCCTCGATTATCTGCGCGCCGTGGCCGCCGAGTTCGACGGTCTCAATCCGGCCGTCGAGTTCCGGCACCGTTCTTGGATCAACCCGGAGTACCTGACCCTCATGGTTGATCTGGGTCTGACCTTCGTCTCGGTAGATATGCCGGAGCTGCGCGGTCTACCGCCGCCGGTACTCTTCGCGACCACGGACACGGTTTACGTGCGTTTCCACGGAAGGCGTCGGGATACCTGGTGGCGCGGTAGCAACCTGGAGCGCTACGACTACGAGTACGCCGAGGAGGAACTGAAAGCCTGGACCGACCGGATTCGTTCCCTTACCGATGATCCCAACCGATCAGGCGAAGAGACCCGGTTCGAGTTTGATCTGGAGGGTGATTACACCGATCTGTTGAAGATGATTCGTCGGCTTGCCGGCCCCGTAAAACGAACCTTCCTCTTCTTCAACAACCATCCCAAAGGGAAGGCGATCCATGCCGCGCGGAGCCTTCAGCGATCACTCCTCACCTGATATGTCGCTAACCGCGTTCAGTAAAAGAATTGCCCTGGTGGACTGCAACAATTTCTATGTCTCCTGTGAGCGGGTCTTCCAGCCCGATTTACAGGGGGTTCCGGTAGCGGTTCTCTCCAACAACGACGGTTGCATCATTGCACGCTCCAATGAGGTGAAGGCGCTCGGCGTGAAGATGGGGGTTCCGTATTTCCAGGTTCGCCCACTTTTCGAAAGGCATCATGTCCGTGTCTTCAGCTCCAATTTTGCCCTCTACGGCGATATGAGCCAACGGGTGATGTCAACGCTGGCCCGTCTCTCACCCGACTTCGAGATCTACTCCATTGACGAGTGTTTTTTGGATATGACAGGTTTTGGCGAACCATTGGAGTATGCGAAGGAGATCCGTTCCACGGTCAAACGCTGGACCGGTATCGGTGTTTCCATCGGCATCGGCCCCTCGAAGACCCTCGCCAAGGTGGCCAACAAGCTGGCTAAAAAAGACCAGACGGGTCCCGGGATAAGGATGCTCGAACCGGGTGACGAGCTGGAGGAGACACTATCCGCGCTGCCCGTGGAGGGCATCTGGGGAATCGGGAAAAGTCTGGCCCGGCGGCTCAAACGCCGAAAAATCCACTCCGCCCTGAACCTGCGCGACGCCAGCGACCGACGGATCACCAGGATACTGGGGGCCCTCGGACAGAGGATCGTCTACGAGCTTCGGGGAATAAGCTGTCTGAGCCTGGAAGAACAGCCACCGGCCAAGCAGACGATCTGTACGTCGCGCTCCTTTGCCAGGTCGGTGAGGACCCTCGAAGGGCTCCAGGAGGCGATTTCCACCTTCGTCAGCCGGGCGGCGGAGAAGCTGCGCTCGCAAGGCTCCGCCGCCGGGGTATTAACAGTTTATATAATGACCAGCCACTTCGGTGAGAGTTCCAAGTACTACAACTCCTTGGTCCTGGAGCTACCGGTGCCTTCTTGTATAACCCACGAACTCTTGAACTACGCCCTCATCGGACTCCACCGGATCTACAAGAAGGGGTACGATTACAAAAAGGCGGGGATACTCCTCAGCAACATCGTTCCGTCCGGCTCGATTCAGCGCGATCTCTTCGACAGACTGGGCGAACCCGCAGGCGTTAGCGAAAGCCCACGCCGCCGCGGTGAACGGCTGATGAAAACCTTGGATCGGATCAACACCGAGTTCGGCTCCGACACCCTGATCTACGCCTCCAGCGACCTGCGAAAGGGGTGGCGGACGGTACGGGGACACCAATCGCCGCGTTTCACCACCAACTGGCGCGAACTACCTCTCGTCAAGGCCTTACTCCCGTGAGACCCGCCAACGCCCTGAGATTGATCCGCGCAAACCTGGTGCGCCACAAACGGCGCACTGTCCTCTCCTCTATGGGGATCACCCTGGGCATCGCCGCCATGATTTTTCTGGTCGGTCTGGGCCAGGGGGTGCGCCGGGAGGTCATCGAGGGGATCCTGGCCAAGCTCCCCCTGAACGAGGTTATCGTAACCCGGGCGCCTGGGATATTCGGTGATCCGGAGCCTCTGGACGACGAGACCCTGGAGCTCCTGCGGAGCCGTCGGGGAGTGGAGAACGTCTACCCCGCCCTCACCGCCTCCTTTCCCTGCTCGTTGAAGGGGGTGACCATCGGTCCCTTCTCACTGCCCCACTTCCGCACCGACCTGGGTGTGGACGGTTGGGACCGACGGATGTTGGAGGAGGCCGCGGCGGATTACCGACGCATCGAACTCGGACCCGGCGAGATCCCCGTCATCCTTTCCCCCCAACTGCTAGACTTTTACAACGAGGGTTTCGCCCCGGCCAACGACCTCCGGCGACTCACCGCCGACCAGGCCATCGGCACCTCCCTGGGGATATTCCTCGGACGGTCCAGCTTCGAGCGCGGAGCCTACGTCAGGCGTACCGGGAGGG
Source organism: Candidatus Coatesiibacteriota bacterium (assembly GCA_030631385.1). Classification (GTDB taxonomy): domain Bacteria; phylum RBG-13-66-14; class RBG-13-66-14; order RBG-13-66-14; family RBG-13-66-14; genus RBG-13-66-14. The sequence goes on from DAOVLG010000021.1 coordinate 8,161, forward strand.
TGGTCGGCTTCTCGCCCAAGGCGGTGGTGCTCGGGGTGACGATCCCCCTGGTGGAGGTGGAGAGCGCCGCCCGGCTGACCGGGAGAAGTGAGCCTGAGAGCTACAGTCGGGTGTACGTGGTCTGCTCCGACACCAAGGCCGCCGCCGAACTCGGGGCCTTCGCCCAGGACCGGGGCCTCGAGATCGAAACCAGCCGCGAGGCCGTCGAGAAGGCAGGCCTGACCATAGACACCGTCACCGCCGTCCTGTCCATCGTCGCCGTGATCATCCTCCTGATCGCCGCCTTCAGCATCTTCAACAACTTCAGCCTCCTGGTAACGGAACGCAGCATCGAGATCGGCGTCCTGCGCTGCGTCGGCTGCACGCGGGGGGACATCCGCGGCCTCTTCATGGGTGAGGCGGGGATCATCGGTCTGGCGAACGGGATCGCCGGCGTGCTCCTGGGCTGGGGAGCCACCCTGATCGCCAACGCTCTCCTCGTCGAGTACCTGCCCGACTTTACCTTCAAGCCGGAGAGTTTCTTCCACCTGCCCTGGTGGCTGATCGTGGGTGGGGTGTTCCTGGGTGAATTCGTGGCGGTCTTCTCCGCCTGGTTGCCGGCGCGGAGGGCCAGCCGCATACCGCCCGCCGAGGCGCTCCGCAAGCTGGAGGCCTGAGGTGATCTTTTCAGGGGGGTCACTCACACAGACCGCCGTACTCTGTTGAAAAGGTGTGTCTGTGCGGTTCGGTTGCCACTCCACCGGTATTGGCGCGATTCTTGCTAAAAGCCTTACCCACTGACAACCCCCACTGTCTCCGGCAACAATCGCGCCAACACCTGCAACAACCCGAACAGACAAAAAAACCGAGGGTGTCGCCTAAGTCAAAATATGATCAATTCAACGATTAAGCAGACGGTGGTCTGGTTTTTTAGGTGAATTATGTAGGTGCAATGTTATCCATTCCACATCAACCTGGGGTTGATTGAACGCGCCCCGGTTGGTAATGCAAAAACGCACCACTGCCGGAACAAGAGAACTTTCACCACGACACTAAATCTCCTACTCGAGATACTCCTCCATCGGTTAGTAATCAGGTGCCTGTCCTTTTTTATTCCTACCCCAGGCAAATATTGGGGCTATAATGGCTGACGTACTTTGAAATACGCCATGAGACCTACGCTTCGCCATCTCCTGCCGATACTCCTCCTTGGCTGTCCCGCCTTTGCCTACTCCACCTTCGGCCAGAACAAGGTGGCCTATCGGGACCTGGACTGGCGTGTCCTGGCCACCGAGCATTTCGACGTCCATTTCTACCCCGAGGAGGAGGAGCTGGCCGGGATCACCGTCGAGCTGGCCGAGGGTTACTACGACGAGCTGGCGTTACGCTTCGGATGCGTCGTGGGGTGGCGCATACCCATCTTCATCTACGCGGACCAGGCCAGCTTCCGGCAGACCCGCATCTACGCCGGCCACCTGCCCGAGTCCGTGGGCGGCTTCACCGAGTACATGAAGGGGCGGGTGGTCATGCCGAACAACGGCGATCTGGCCGCCTTCGCCCATACACTCAACCACGAGCTGGTCCACGTCTTCGTTCACGCCATCCTGCGCTCGTCGGTGGGAGGGCGCGGCGTATCCAGTTTCGCCCGGCCCTCCCTCTGGTTTGAGGAGGGGCTGGCCGAGTACCTGAGCGAGGGCGTGTCCACCGAGATGGAGATATACGTCCGGGACCTGGTGCTCGAGGAGAAGATCGTCAGGCTCCCCAAGTTGGAGTACTACGGTCCGTTGTTCCTCCTCTATAAGGAGGGACAATCCGCCGTCGGGTACATCGCAAAAACCTACGGCGAGGACGCCCTGTTCGATCTCATCCGTAACTCCTACACCAGCGAGTACTTCAGCGTGGTGCTCGAGGACACGCTGGGGATTGATCTGACCCAGTTGGACGAGGACTGGCGGGGCTGGCTGAAGAGGCGATACTACCCCGAGGTTACCGACCGGCTGGCGCTCCATGAAGCGGCGGAGCGGCGCTCCGGTGAGAATGAGACAGCCCTGGCCCCGGCTTACGCCGAAAAGGACGGCGAGCCGGGCTTCGTTTACCTCTCCAACTACCTGGGTTACCAGGGGCTGTACTGGGCACCGTTGGAGGGGAAGATTGACCACGATAGCCTCCTCATCGCCGAGCGCAACCCCGCCTACGAGAGCCTGCGCATGTTCGCCACCTCCCTGGACGCAGACCCCGACGGGAGGGTGGCCTTCATCGCCAGCCGCCAGGGACGGGACGAGCTTTTCATCTTTGATCTGGGGGAGGATACGGTTACCGGCCGTCATGCCGTGGACGGCGCCGTGGCCCTCTCCCACCCCTCCTGGGGCGGGGAACGGGTCGTGCTCGTGGGTCTGGATAGGAGCGGGGCCTCCGACTTGTACCTGGTGAACACCAGCGACGGCTCGGTGGAACGGCTGACCGAGGACTTCACCTACGAGGTGGACCCGGTTTTCACCCCCGACGGCGGGGCGCTGATCTTCGCCTCGAACCGGGACTCAGGGATCCTCTCCGGGGATCGGAACCTCTACCGGTTGGAGCTGGACGACGGACGGGTGACCCGCCTGACCGAGGGGTCCTGGACGGATTCCTCCCCCTTCTTCGACTACCAAGGTCGGCTCCATTTCACCTCGAACCGCGGCGGCGCCGCCGATCTCTACCGTATGGAGGAGGACGGCTCGATCACGCGCCTCACCAGACTATTCACCGGGGCGTGGAACGGAGGGTTCACCCCCGAGGGTGGGATCCTCTGCGAGGGGTTGGCCGGACACAACTTCGGCGTCTACCTGATAGAGGAGCTCGGGGAATACCCCGCAGACGAGGAACCGGCCGCCGCCTCGAAAGCGCTCCCCCGACTGGCCAGCCGGAGCGACATCGGCGAGGTCCACCCTTATAAAACCGAGTTCACCCTGGACGTAGTCCGTTCCGAGATCGCTTATGACCCCGAGTTCGGCACCGGTTTCGGCACGGCCCTGGGGCTGAGCGATCTCACCGGCGACCAGCAGATCATCTTCCAGCTCTACTCCGTGGGAGAGGGCTTCGACAGCTTCTTCGAGTACCTCAACGTCGCCGCCACCTACGTCAACCGCAGCCGCCGCCTGGGATGGGGAGCCGGCGCCTTTCACTACGTGGACGACTACATGGACTACACCACCCTCGTCCCCTACTACGAGAGGCGCTACGGCGTCCTGGGGCTCCTGAGCTACCCCTTCAGCCGCTACACCCGCCTCGAGGCGAGTGTGGTGGCCCGGTACAGCGAACGCTTCGATTACATCGAGGAGACCTGGACCAACCGTCCCCTCGGCTCGGCGTACCTGGGCTTCGTCTTCGACAACACCCTCTGGGGGATGATCGGTCCGGTGGACGGCGCCCGGCTGAACCTCTCCGCGGGCCAGACCTTCGACCTCTCCACGGGACAGCCCGCCTACCACACCCTCTGGGGGGACCTGCGCTACTACCTGCGCACCTCCCGGAGGACCACCCTGGCTGCCCGGGCCATCGGTCGCTACGCCGCCGGCTCCGATGCGCGCCGCTCATACTTCGGCGGCTCACTCTCCATGCGCGGCTATCCCTACGGCTACTTCAGCGGCACACACCTGGTCATGGGCAACCTCGAGTGGCGCTTCCCGCTCCTGGACTACCTCGCCCTGGGGCTGCCCGCGGGAAGCATCGCCTTCACCCACGTCGAGGGCGCCGTCTTCTTCGACGTGGGAACAGCCTGGGATACCGGAGAGGACCTCCCCGGCCTCGAAGGCAGTTTCGGTCTGGGCATCCGCCTGGGATTGGGCCCCTTCGTCGCCCTGCGCTTCGACTTCGCCTGGCTCACCGATTTCGTGGAGGTCCAGCGGAACGCTGAGTTCGATTTCTACATCGGCTGGAACTTTTAGCCAACGCAGCGCGTTGGATCGCAGCCCCG
>DAOVLG010000061.1 GCA_030631385.1 Candidatus Coatesiibacteriota bacterium
AAGGTCCTCGAGCGCGACGCCGTAGCGGGTGATCCGGCGGTGGAGATAACGAACTCCGGCTTCGAGGCCGGAGCCGGGTGGCATCGCATCCTGGTCAAATGCCACCGCAACACCGCCTCGAGTTCGGCCCGCGTGCCGGTGGGCTGGGGTTTCCAGCTATCCCTCGCGACATTCTCAGAAGACGACGGCGGAGACCGGGTGGAGGATCTCGAATGCCGGGCCGACCTGGCCTTGGAGAGAAGCCGATTCGGGGGCGGTGTGGAAAGTTTCGCAATCAACCCCCATACAGCGACCATACCCACCTCCCTGGACGGATACTTCCATCGGGCGTTGATCTCCGCGCATCGGGAGGATTACGACAGTGCCATCCGACAGCTTGAGGAGCTCATCAACGACCGGTTCGAGCTTCCGCTCGGCAGTCCTCATACTGGTTCCAAGGATGAGCCTATCCTCGAGGAGCTACCGGAGGAACACCGGCAGGTCCATCCTGAAAGCGTTCTCCTGCGGTTGGCGTTGGGCTGGGCCCTGGACGCCGACGGGAGCGAGGAGCGCCTGGGGCGGGCCCGAACCCAGTACAACCGGGTGGTGAAACCTGCGCCGGAAACGATACCGGCCCAGCTCGCCCTGGCCGAGATCGAGGCCGCCGAGGGCAAATACTGGAGCGCTCTGGAGAGGGTCAAGTCGGTCGTGGAACGGACGCCGGACAGCGCGCGGGTCTGGCTCGCCCTGGCAAAATTGTACCGGCTGAAGAACATCACCCCCAGGGAGCGGGAGGCTCTGGAGAAAGCCTTGGAGGCGGAGCCGGGCCACACGACCGCCATCTACGAGATGAGCCTCTTCCAGCGCCGACATCAGCAACCCTTGCAGGCAATCGAGACCTTGCATCATCTGGTCGAACTGGTTCCCGATCACCAGACGGCCTGGCGCGACCTGGCCGACCTCCTCCAGACCGCCGGTGAGTACCACGAGTCCGCCGATGCCTACCGGCAGGTCCTGGAGCTGAACCCCTACGAGGTTGACGTATTTATAGAGTTGGCCCGCTGCCACCGGAAGGGGGGGTTCGGAAATAGGCTGGACGACTACCGGGCGATGATCGAACGGGCGCCCTTCGATTACCGCGGGTACGTTCAGCTCGCCCTCGCCCTGGAGGAGGAGGTGGGGCGTGTCGACCGGGAGCTCTACCGCCGGGCCCTGGAACAGTACCCCGCCAAGGATTGGCTTCGAAGCTACCTCGCCTGGCGTAACGGCGTCACCCTTGACGAGTTCATGCCCGATGTTGAGGAAATCATCACCAACGCACCCGAGGCCGAGGATTACCCCGAGGCAGACGCGGCCTGCCTGCTGGATTATCTGCGGATCAACATCCACGCCGATTTCGCCTACTCCTTCACCGAGCGGCGTATCTACAGGTTCTTCTCCCAGTCCGGGGTAGACCGCTGGGCCGAGATGATCATCCCCGAAACTCAGAACACCGAGATCATCTACGCCCGGACTCTCACCCCCGACGGCCGCGTCCTCGACGCCACCGTGATCACCCCCACCGACGACGGGTTGGCGGTAAGCCTGGAGGGAGCCGCTCCGGGCGCTATCGTGGACCTCTACTACCGGCAGTACACCGAGGTTCGGACCATCTACGACCTCCTGGACTACTGGAGTAACCGCTTCTACTTCCGCGAGTACTCCGACCCCATCCTCATCAGCCGCTTCGTGGTGACCGCGCCCGAGGAGATGGAAATCTCCTTCGATAGATTGAACTTCCACGGCGACCGATCCAGGCACCGACTGCCCGACGGCTACACCACGGACGGCTCGGCGGACATACCCGTAGAACCACGAGTGGCCTACATCTACGAGGTCACCGACTCCAAAGCGATCATCAGCGAGGGGCTGATGCCAGAAAGGGGGGTCTTCGTCCCCGTGGTCGGGCTTTCGACCATCGAAGACCCCGAGAACTTCTTCGACTGGTACTGGGGAAAGGCGATAAGCGCCCTGGTCCCCGACGAACAGGTGGAGGAGCTGGCGAACCGGCTGACCGAAGGGATGGATAATCCCACTCAGAAGGCGCAGGCGCTCTACGGCTACGTGGTGACCCGGATCAAGGACAGGGGCGGCAGTATCTTCTTCCCCGACACGGTACGGGAAACCTACTACCGGCGCTCGGGCCGCCCGATAGACAAGCTGCTACTATGGATGGCCCTGGCCGGAGAGGTCGGCCTGGAACCGGAGCTCTGTCTTACCCGCTCCCGCTGGGACACCCCTCTGCTCGAGGACGCCTTCTCGCCGATAGATTTCACCGAGGTTGTGGCCCGGTTGCCCATCGGTGATGATGTCTATTGGGTGGACTTCAACGTGGGACGGGCGGCCCTGGGCGAGTACCTTCTGGACTACGACGGACAGCCCTATTGGCGCTCTCTCACGCGACGGATGGAGCGCTTCGGTGAACGGGACCCGTTGGACCAGCGCATCGAGGTCATCGTCCGGGTGGACCTCGACGAGAACGGCCACGGCACCGGCACCCTCGAGGAGGTCTATCACGGTCTGACCGCCGGTTCGCGTGTCAACTACCTCGATCCCGAAACCGCCAGGCGGACCATAGACGCGGAGCTCAACTCGATCTTTCCCGGCGCCTCTCTGAGCCGTTACGAACTCTCAGGCCTCGAGGACCTCCAGAAACCCTTCGGCTACAGGGTTGACTTCGTTGCACCCAACCTTGCGATACCCCACGGTGACGGAATCGTGCTGGATCCCGTACTCTACCTCCTGAACCTCTCAAGCACGTTCATCAGCCGCTCCGAACGCGCCTACCCCATGGAGGTTAAAAATCTGATCGCCACCGTGGAGGAGGTTCACCACACGCTCCCCGAAGGGTGGCACCCCTCCACCGACTCCCTCTTCACCGAGAAACTGGAGGTGAACGGCAACCGTTACCTTTTGGAGATAAAGGAAAGTCCAGGGGATGCCGGTGGGCTTATCCTCCGGCGGGAGGTGGTCATACCGATCCAACGGGTGGAGCAGTCGGACTACGGAGAATTCCGAGAGTTCTGCCGCCAGGTGGACGAGCTCGAGCGCAGCCGTATCACCATCATCACCAAGTAAACCATGCGCATCATCTCCGTCATCGTACCGGTGTTCAATCGGGAGGACCTGATCGGTGGGATCCTGGGGGCCATCCTGGCCAATTCCTCCGCGGTGCAAAACCCTGCCCGCCCCGGTGATGACAAAGATCCGCCGCTTCACCCCCTCGAGGGGCACCCCGGTGTGGACTTCGAGGTGATCGTCGTGGACGACTGTTCCAGGGACGCCACCGTCCGCGAGGTCCAACGGTATCCGGTCAGGCTCATCCGTACCGCGGGTAACGCCGGTCCTTCACGAGCGAGAAACATCGGCGCCGAGCATTCACGGGGTGAAATTCTTGTATTCGTTGACTCCGACGTGATTATCCGCCCCCACACCCTGGGCCGGATATTCGAAAGGATGGACCAGAGGCCCGAGCTGGCTGGCGTCGCCGGCATCACCTCCCTCGAGTGTCCCTACTCGAACTTCCTCACCCGCTACCAGAACACCTTCCTCCGCTACCGCTATCTTTGGATGAAGGAGATCATTGACACCCCCTGGGCCTCATTGATGGCGGTGCGCCGGGACGCCTTCGGTGCCGTTGATGGCTTCGATGTGCGGATGAAGACCTATGAGGATTACGACATCGGCTACCGCCTGGGCTCGGTGGACGCTCTGTTCTACCTGGATAAGAAACTGGACTTCATCCACTACAAGCGGTTCCGCTTCCGCCGGCTCTTCACCGATTATCTGCGCAAGGTGGCCAACATGTTCAGCTATCACCTGCACATGCGCCTCGGCGGCAGGAAGGCCTGGGAAGCGAAGAAGCCCCACACCTGGCACGGTCATGAGCCGCACTTTCCGCCGCTCTTTGTAGGCATGCCGCGGGGCGCAATATTCACCTACCTCATCACCGGTCCAACCATCGTCAACCTGATCGTCGCCCTGACGCTGGGAAGCTTCGGCGTCTACTTCTGGATCAGCCTGGGACTGCTGCTGCTGGGACCTCTTTCGATGACGACCTTCTGGCTATACCTCCTTCGAGTGCAAGGGGTCTGGTTCACCCTCAGAGGAATGCTCACCCAGCCTATCCTGGCTTTGGTGGCCGAGTTGGGGGTGATGATCTCCATCGCGCGGGCCATCTTCGGCAGGACATCTTCGGATTTCCTCGGAGCCAGCCAATGAGCGGATCGGCGAGGTTCATTCACCGGTTGCTCGGACCAACGGGGCTGCCGCTGCAGCTCGTTATCTTTGTTACGGGTCGCTGCAACTGCCGCTGCGGCCACTGTTTCTACGGACGTGAGGTTGAGCGGGCCGAGGTCGGTCCAACCCTGGAGGCGTTTGAGAAGCTGGCCCGGAGTTCCGGACCGCTCCTCTGGCTCTCGCTCACCGGCGGTGAGCCCTACCTGCGTGACGACCTGCCGGAGATAGCAAAACTCTTCGTCAGGCACACCGGGCTCAGAAATCTGACCATCCCCACCAACGGCCTGGCCACCGACCGCATCCTTGGGGCCACCGAAGATATCCTCCGGCTCCATCCGCGGCTTCAACTGGTGGTGTACCTTTCCCTGGACGGACCGCGGGAGATCCATGACGAGCTGCGTAGGATACCGGGCTGCTTCGATCACGCCCTGGAAACCTGGCGCGGTCTCAAGAAACTGAAAAAGAGGTTCCGGCGGCTCAACCTGGCCCCGATCGTCACCATCTGCGGCTCGAACTCGCAGATCCTCGGCGACTTTTTCGACTGGCTCCTTGAGGAGCTGGAGCCCGACGACGTCGTCCTCAACCTTCTGCGCGGAATCACGCCGGATGAGGGGGAACGATTCTTCGATCTGAACGACTACATCGCCTTTCAGCGGAAGAAGGACCGGGCTCTGAGCGAGGGGAAGTTGCCCCACTTCTCGCTCAACCGGCTGGGCGTCCTCTCGGCCAAGGAGCGTTACCAGTGGCGGCTGATCCTCTCCATCCTGGAGGAGCGAAGGCAGGTGATCCCCTGTCTCGGAGGGATACTCTCCGCGGTGGTTTCGGAGACGGGATACCTCTACCCCTGTGAGACGCTGATGGGAGCGCCGGGGGACGATCCCATGCAGAGACGTCACTTCTGCCGAGGGTCGGCGGTATCTTACGGAAACCTGGCTGAGATGGACTGGAACCTTAAGAAACTGTGGTGGACGAAGCGGGGGGAGGAGATCCGCCGGCACATCGCCCAGGGGCACTGCTGGTGTACCTACGAGTGCGCGTGGACGACGAGCATCCTGTTCAACCCGAGGTGTTACCCCGACCTGCTGCGCATCACTCGGGGCAAAGCCACCTGAGAAGACGAGGCGGGGTACGGAGCCCCCACCCTACGGGAATTGACGATGTAGGGCGGCCCCTCTGCGGGCCGCCGCGGCGGGGATGGAATCCCCGCCCTACATTTAGGGCTCCATCATCGCCGGGCGGGTGTACTCACCCGCCCCTACGGGTAACAATCCAACTTACAAAAGGGGCCGGCCAATCAGCCGTCTCCCTGTATCCACAACACGTTTCCCTTTTCTCCTTAAACCAGGAAATACAACCGACACCATAAAAGGGACCGGCCCATAGACCGGTCCCCCGTATCCACAACACGTTTCCCTTTTTTCCTTAAACCAGGAAATACAACCGACACCATAAAAGGGACCGGCCCATAGACCAGTCCCCTTGGGGGAGTAGGCCAAACCATCCGGGGCTTTCCTTGGGGGGAGGAGGAGGGACGGTTTAGCCTACGTGCAAGGAGATTTTAGGAAAAAGGCGGGGGTTGGTCAAGAAAAAAGTAAACAGGTAGGCACGGCGCAAACTCTCGCCCGGTCCACCAACCGTATTCCTCCTTGACCGTCGGTGAGGTGAACCTCTATAATCCTTTTTGCCTGTATTTAGTGGGGATGCCGTGATCCTGGACGTAAACGCCACCCGCATGGAGCTGATGCGGCTGAAGAAGCGCCTGATCATCGCCCGGCGGGGCCACAAGCTCCTCAAGGACAAGCAGGATGAGCTCCTGCGCCGTTTCTTCATCTTAATCGAGCGGGCGAAGGGGTTGCGGCAAAGGGTGGAGGAGGAGCTCCAACGGGCCATGACCGGCTTCGTGCTCGCCCGGGCGTTGATGGACGAGCAGACCACCGCCACGGCGCTGGCGCTGCCCAAGGTCACCGGTGAGGTGAAGACCGCCACCCGTCAGGTGATGAATCTCAAGGTGCCATCCTTGGAGGTAACCCTGGAGGGTAACGCCCTGGCCTACGGGCTGGCCACCACCCCGCCGGAGCTGGACCTGGCGGTGGAGGGCTTCCGCCGGGTGCTCCCCAGGCTGTTGGACCTGGCCGAGCTGGAGAAATCCATCGGCATGCTGGCCCGGGAGATTCAGCTTACCCGTCAGCGGGTCAACGCCCTGGAGTACATTTTGATCCCCAACCTGGAGGAGACCGTCCGCTACATCGGGCTGAAGCTTGAGGAGAGGGAGCGCGGGACGCTCACCCGGCTGATGAAGGTCAAGGAGATGCTGGAGGCCCAGCGGGGATAACGCCATCGTCAAGGATGTAATAAACCGGTCGGACACGCGGTCCGACCGGTTGCTTCTTTTGGTGGGGCTACTCGAGATACTCGAGGGCCACGATCTCGGCCTCGAAGGACCACTGGTTCTCCTCGCCCAGTCCGTTGTTCATGTAGTAATCCGGGTCCTCCTCGAGCTCCTCCAGGGAGCGGTGGGTCATGGTCGGGGCGTCGGCGTGTTCATCGTACAACTTGAGGCTCCCGGAACGGAAGGCGATGGGTCCCTCGGCGTCTTCATCGGCGGAGGTGTCCCTGACCCCGGCGGCGAGCCAGAGGGACTCGTCGCTCTCGGCTGCCTTCTCGAGGCGGGCCAGTTGGCTGGCGTCAGTGACCGGTATCCAGTACTCCGTGTCACCCTGACGTACCAGGACGCGCGCCTGGGTGTAGCCCATGTCGTAGGTGACGTCGCTCCTGGCGGCCACATTGGCCTGAATAACCTGGGTCACCAGCTTGTCCAGGTTGTTGTCCACGCCGATTTCGGTGCCGGAGATACTCCCGGTGTAGGCCCTCTCCGCGGCCTTGATGTCGGCGCGATCACGGGTGTCGTCGGAGACGATCGTCGGAGAGGCTGAAACGCCGGCCACGGCGCCGCCGGAGCCGTAAGCCCCGGAGTCGGTGTCTATCTCGCCGGCCTCCTCGGCCTCCTCGGCCACGGTGGCCCGGGTGACACCGACGTCGAAGATGGACATATCATCGGTGATGACGCCCGACTCCTTGAGCTCCTCGCGCACCGCCTCCTCGTCGTACACGTAGTCGCCCTCGTAGATGTAGCTGGCCACGTGGCCCGAGGCGTCCACGTAGGTCTTGCGGTAGGAGAGGTACTCGAAGCTGCCGTTGGTGCCGAAGGCCACGTGCTTGAAGGCGCTCTCGCCGTAGGTGTCGAGGCCGGAGCAGCCGATGGCGAAGATGGATATCCCCACGTCGTTGGCATCCTCCACGGCGTCGTCCAGGGTGTAGAACTCGTCGGGGTATTCGTGCGGCCCGGCGTCGCCCAACAGGAAGGCCAGCTTGGTCACCTCGCGGTCCTGATCCCAGGAGAGTTCGTTGATGCCGTCGTCCAGGGCGCGGTAGACGCTCTCCGGGGTATCGCCGCCGCCGCCGGCGTAGATGGCGCTGATCACCTCGTGGGTCTCGATGACGTCGTAGGTGAAATCGGAGATCTTCGTCACGTAGACGTCGCCGCGGTCACGGTACTCGACGATGGCGAAACGCACCGCCGGAGCCGGGATGCCCTGGGCGATCTTGACGGCGATCTCCCGCATCTCCTGCTTGACCACCTCGATCTCGTCGCTCATCGAGCCGGTGGTGTCCACGATGAAGGCCACATCCACGCGCGGTGCGTCGGAGTTCGGGTCCACGAAGACCACCGGGGTATGCCCCGTACCGTAACGCAGG
>DAOVLG010000010.1 GCA_030631385.1 Candidatus Coatesiibacteriota bacterium
GAGGAGCCTGGCCTGGGTCATTCGCCTCCCGGCCGGGCCGACCGATCTCGACGCCGCGGGGGCGGGACTGGCGGCCCTGGGCGACGAACGGGGCGGCGTGTACCTGGTGAATCGCGATGGCGCCGTTCTGTTCGCCGGAGGGCTTCCCGGCGGTGGTCCCGTCCGCTTCGCCTCGACACAGGTCACCCCGCCGGGGGAGGATGAGCCCGAAAAGACCCTGGTCTGTCTGGGTCGGGAGAGCTTTGCCTTTCTCGATCCAACGGACCCCGAGGGTTCGATCCCCCTGCCCCTGCCCCTCCCCGCAACCTCGCCGCCGGCGGTGATCGGGACGACGCTCATCTACGGCGCCGGGGAAACGGTGGTCGCGCTTGACGGGGAAGGCACGGAGCTCTGGCGTTACCGGACCGGGGGGAGCCTGACCGTCGAACCGGCCGTCCTCGGGGGGATGGTCTGGTTCGCGTGCGGGGACAACCGGCTCTACGGCTTTTTACCCGACAACCCGGCCTCGCCCCTGGTCGAGTACCACGAGCTTGGCTCCCCGCCCACCTTCCTCTGCGCCTTGCCCCGGTTCGGCCTGGCCGCCGGCACCGCCGCGGGCGAGCTGCTTCTCCTCTCGGATGGAGTGGTGACGGACAGGATGGACTTGGGGGGCGCACCCCGTCCGGGGGCGGTCTTGCGTGGCCGGGAGCTGATCCTTCCCCTCTCCTGGAACGCCCTGGCGGCTCTCTCCCTCGCCGATACCCCCTTCGATCCCGATGAGCCGGGAGAGGAGCCGGTAACGGTGAACTGGATCTTCCACATCGAGCCGGGCATCCGTGGGGAGGCGACGCTCTTCGCACCCCCGGAGAGCCTCAAGCTCACCGGGCGTCAACGCTCCCAGCTTGCCATTTACCTCGTTGGACGGGATGGCCGCCTCGTTGTCCTGGCCCGGGGCCACGAGCCGGAACGGTGAGAAAGAACCCCCGGGCGTACCGGGGGGCGTGGGATTAACGATGGGATAAGCTGTTTGTTAAGGGTTGGTTATGCGGCGGGCGCAGAGGCCCGCCCCTACGTTGAAGCAAGGGGTTAAAAACCCCTTGTCTTTAGTGCCGAGGTGGGGTGTTCCTCGCGAGGATGGGTTAGCGAAAAGCAACCGTTTTCCTCGCGGAACTGGGATGCAACACCCGGTGCTGATGCGCCTCTAGATCGCGTCCTCCAAGTTGGCCACGGTTTCGGCGGTCGCCTGGGCCGTCACCTTCCGCCGGAGCCAGATGCGCCGAATGACGAGGTAGATGACCACGACACCGGCGGCCACCAGGGCCAGGGTGACGATCACGCCGAGGAGACGACCCTCGATGGCACGACCCTCGGGTTGCCAGGCCGCGGGGAAGATCGGCACCCGAAACTTACCCAGGTAGTGTTCCTCCTCCTCGTCCAGGGACCCGATGACGGCGTTGTAGAGTCCCTCCCGCAGCGGTTCCACGAAGAGCAGCCGGTTGCCCCGCGGGGACAACAGCGGCAGGCGCCCGCTCCGGGAGAGCATCCTCCTCGGCTTGCCATCCAGGTCGTAGAGGTAAACGGCGGTCTCGGGCTCCTCCACCTCCACCGTTTCCTCGGGTGATTCCTCCGTCCCCTCCTCCACGATGATCTCCTCCCCGACCGGCTCCACGATTTCGACCTCGACCTCCTCCTCGGAACCCTCCTCCTCGATTCCTTCCTCGATCTCCGCTGCCGCCGGTGCCGGTTCCTCCTTCTCTTCGACGACCTCCTCCTCCAGGTCAATCTCCAGTTCCTCCTCGGCCGCTTCCTCAGCCACCTCCTCGATCTTCTCCTTCTCCCCGGTGACGGTGCGCGGCATGAGTACGACCAGTTGGCGCCGGTGCGGCACCCAGGCGAAGTCGTACACATCCTTGGCCACCAGCATCTGGGCCCCCCCGAGGTCCATCACGTAGAGGGAGCCGTTGGCGCCGATGTAAGCCAGCTCGTCGGAACCGGAGCTCCAGGCGAGGGTTTCGGCGGCGACCGGTTCCCAGGGTTCCTTCACCTCCAGGAGCTCCTCACCGGAGGCGGAGAAGATGCCGGTGTAGCGCTTCTCTTTCTTCTCCTCTATCAGGAAGTACCGCGAGCCGGTCGCGTCCCAGGCCATGTGGTGGAAGTCGGTGCCGGTGCGGATCCGATCGGCGCCGTCGAAGTCCATCAGATAGGCGTCCCGGTCGCGGTCCACGCAGACCAGCCGCGCCCCGCGCACCTGGTCCGAGTAGTCGCGGGCCACGTAGTAGCCGCTGACCTCCTCCACCAGCCGGTAGATGGCGCTGCCGTCGGCTCGGGCCGCGGTGAGGGTATTGTCATCCGAGATGAACAGCACGAGATCGTCGGCCACGAAGTCGGGACCCTCGGCCACCCCGTCGGCCAGGTATCGGCTGGTCCCGCTCTCCAGATCGAAGACCTTCAGGTCACCCTCCTCCACGTAGGCCAGCATCGTCCCGGCGGAGTTCCACTGGGCCTGCCAGACCCACTCGGCGATCAGTTTCTGCTCCCCGCCGGTCTCGTCCAGAAGGAGGAGCTGTTGGTCCCGGTCCTTGATGTAGGCCACGGCCCTGCCCGCCGCCGAGAAGAGCGGGACCGAGCGGGTCTTCACCTCTACTCCCGAGTCCACCCCGGTGAAGCACCAGAAGCTCTCACCGAAGGGTTTGGCCACCCGGTAGGCGATGTGCCGTCCCGACGGGGACCAGAAGAAACGATCCACGTCGTCCCGGTCGGTCAGCGGTCGGGGTTGATCGGCGCCGGGCAGCCAGAGGTAGACCTCGCCGTCGTCCAGGTAGGCGAGCCCCGGGTCGTGCTCGCAGCCGACCAACAGGGCGATGAGCGCAAGAAAGGGTACGAGGAGCCGTTTCATCTGTGACCTCAGCTTATCCGTTTGACCAACGCCCAGACGGCGTAGAAGGGGAGGTAGATCAACAAAAGCGGCCAGGTGAGGATCTGCCAGGCCGAGAACCGGTCGAGCTCCGGTCTGCGGCTGGCGTAGGGCACCCCGTCGGCGACACATCCCAGCCAGATGTAGGCCCGGAAGAGGTAGCGGCCGATCAAGAGATAGAGGAAGAGTCCGGCCAGGACTATGAGTATGCGCAGGAACATCTACGTACTGTTTAGCATCTTTAAAATTTGAATGCCTATATCTACAACTCTTAAAAGGGCATCTTCAAACATGAACCTATCTTCACCATGTACTACTTTGTTACGTACAACCCAAAAATCTTTAAATATATGCAATATATCTTTTGTAAATATTTCTTTTTCAACGCCCTTCTCAACCATGTTACGTATTGATACATGTCTGCCAAAGTATATATTATTTCTTTCCAATGTTTCTTTTACACTTTTTTCTATATCTGTAGCTAGGAGCATTAGAGCGGCTTTGGGGTTATCTTTAGAAATATAGATTATTTGTCTTATTGCTTTATCCAATTCGCTTTCCTTTATATATTTCAATGGTTCTTTGTGATCGATTTCTACCACATGTTTTTGAGCTGTTTCTTCAACCTCTTTCTCTAGATTATCTAACTTCATTTCAATTTCAAAAATACCTAATTTTATTTTCTTTGCATTTGCTAGATACCATTTTATATATTTTACAATTTTAGGAATAAGTGTTAATAGCACTATAATGCATAATAACCAAAATGTATATGTGTCAATAGTGAACCAGTCCCATATTTGATGGGCTACAATGGATAATGCACATACAATTATTGGAATGATGACTAACATTGAGTAATCAATCCATCACGTCGGCGGTGCGGCCGCGGACGAAGAGGTTTCGCGCCCGCCGCGCCAGGGGCAGCCCCACCCGCCAGCTCCAGCCGCCGAAGGCCGAAAGGGACAGGTCGTGCGCGCCCACGAAGACGGTGTGCTCTCCGCCGAAGCCCTTCTTGAACCCGTACACGCCCCACAGGGGGTGGTCCTTGTGGGGGTGGACCGGCGCCCCCCAGAAATCGTAGGTGAGCGCCCCCCGCTCCCTGGCCCGCAGGATCGCCCGCCACTGTAAAAGCTGGGACCCCTTGTGCTTCGAGTGGCGGTGGGAGCTGGCGCCGTAGACGTAGTAGGCCGTCCGCCCGGCGTAGACGAGCCAGACCCCGGCCACGTCCTCACCGGAGTAGGCCGCCAGGAGGATGTCGCAGGCGTCCGCTTTAGCGAAGGCCTCCCACACCCGGTGGTAGTACGCCCGGTCGTGGGCGAGGAAGCGCTGGCGCTCTCGCGTTTCCTCCAGCAATTTAACGAAGCGCTCTACGCCTTCGGGGGAGTTGGCCGGCCGGACCTCCACCCCGCGCCTTTCGGCCAGGTGAACGTTGTAGCGCGTGCGCCGGTCAAGCCCGGACAGGAGGGTCTCCTCGTCGGGGGTGAGATCCAGGATCAGCGTTCCCCGGGGCTGGACGTCCTGGACCCCGCGCCGGAAACCCAGATCGGTGAGAAGGCCCCTCACCCCACCCCCGTCGGCCATCCGCGGCTCGATGGTCAACACCGCCGCGTGACGGGCGAAAGCGCTGCCCCGCACCGCGTCGAGCCAGACCGCCAGAGCTTCGGGATGATCCGCGTCCCACCAGGGGCCGTACGGGCAGTAGAGCCAGTCCCTTTTTACCAGGGGCAGCCTCCGCCCGAGAACCTGGCCCAGGGCGAGAGTTCTTCCGTCGGTGGTGAGAACGGCCACGCGCAGGGCCCGGTAGCCGTAGGGAGCCTTGACCTCCGCCCATGCGCGGGTCTGGGTGGGCGGGGCGTCGGAGTGGGAACCGACGAGGATATCCCAATCGGGAGGGTCAACGCTGAGCTTGCAGGAGTCCGTCCTATTCGGCACCCGGAGCCGTCTCTTCCTTGGGCAGATACACGCTGAAGGTGCTTCCCACTCCGGGACCGCTCTCGAGGGATATCTTCCCCTCGTGGGCGTCCACGATGCTCTTGGAGATAAAAAGCCCCAGGCCGGTCCCCTCGGTGACGCTTGCGCCCCGTTTGTACTTTTCGAAGATGTGCTTCTTTAGTTCGGTGGGGATGCCCGGTCCGTTATCGGAGACGGTGAAGAAAACGTAGTCGGTGTCCTGGCCCGTGCTGACGACGATCTCGCCGCCGCGCTGGATGAACTTTATCGCGTTGGACAACAGGTTGTTGATCACCCGCTCGATCTGGATCGGGTCCAGGGAGATCGGTGGCAGATCATCGTCCAGATTCATGGAAAGGGATAGCTGCTTGATCTCGAGCTGGGCCGCCACGTTTTTCCCCAGGTGGGAGATCAGGCTGTTGAGTTGCAGGCGCTGCTTTACCAGGCGCACTCCCTCCGAGGAGAACTTGTTCACCGCCAGGAAGTCGTTGATGAGCGCCAGCATCCGGTCCGCGTTGGTGGCGATGCTCTTCAGCGGCTCGCTTAGGCCCTCCGGGGTCTTCTCGTAGGCGTCCGACAGCAGGAGTGAGCAGTAGCCCATCACCGACGTGAGCGGGTTCTTCAGGTCGTGGGTGATCATCGAGATGAAGTCGTCGTTCAGGCGCTGCAATCGGATCCTGTCCATCGCCTTCTCGACGGCCAGCTTGAGGATGTCGAAGTCGAAGGGTTTGACCAGGTAGTTGTGGGCCCCGCGCCGGAGCGCCTCGATCGAGGAGCGCATCGAGGAGTAGCCGGTGATGACGATGACCAGGGTGTGCGGAAGATTCTCGTTGACGTACTCCAGCACGGCGAAACCGTCCACCTTGGGCATCATCAGGTCGGCGATAACCAGGTTGTAGTTATCCTCGCGCAGCCTGCCGATACCCTCGGCGCCGTTCGAGGCCGTGTCCACCCGGTATCCCGACTGTTCAAGAAGGATGCGGATCGAGTCGCACATCCGCCGCTCGTCATCAATGACGAGGATGCGCTCCCGGTTAGATTCAACCAACTCTAGTCCTCCCGCGCTGGCAGACTGATGGTGATCGTCGTGCCCTCACCGGGCCGGCTTGACGCCTCCATGATACCATCAAAGCTCTGGATTATGCCATAGGACACCGACAGACCGAGCCCCGTCCCCTCTTCTCCCTTGGTGGTGAAGAAGGGGTCGAAGATGTAGGGCAGGTGCTCGCCAGGGATGCCCCCGCCCGAATCGGAGAAACAGAGGACCACCCGGTCTTCGGAGCGGCGGGTGCGGATCCGCAGGGTGCCCCCGTCGGGCATGGCGTCCTGGGCGTTGGTCACCAGATTCAAGAGCACCTGGCGGAACTGGTCCGGCGAGACGACGACCGGCGGCAGGTCCTCACCCAGGTCTTTTTCCACCTCGATGCCCATCTTCTCCAGCTGGATGCTGACCAGAATCAGCAGGTCCTCGATGAGCTGGTTCACGTCGGCGGCGGCGAGGAAGGCGCTCTCGGGCCGGTAGAAGTCCAAGAGACCGCTGATGATCTGGGCGATGCGCTGGACCTCCTCCTCGATGATGCCGACTATCCTGTACGAGTCGGAGGAGGAGTCCAGGTCCTGCTTGGCGATCTGGAGGTAATTGGTGATTATCCCTAAGGGGTTGTTCACCTCGTGGGCGATGTCGGCGGCGAGCTTTCCGGTGGCGGCCAGTTTCTCGCTCTGCAACAGGGCGCGGCGCAGGCCCTCGAGCTCCCGGATGTCACGGCCGACGGCTACGCTGCCGGTGAAGTTGCCCTCGTTGTCCAACAGCGGTGAAACCGACAGCTCCACCGTGATGGGCGAACCGTCCTTGCAGCGCAGATCCACCTGCCGAACGATGGAGGGCCTGCCTTCGCTCAGTCGCCGGGTCATCTCCCTGAAGGTTTCCCGGTCGTGGTCGAAGTAGAATACCTCGATGGACCTCCCTCGAAGCTCCTCCTCCTCGTAACCCATGGCCGTCGAGGCGGTTCGGTTCAGGATCTCGATCCGACCCTGGGCGTCAACCACGGTGATTAGATCTACCGAAGCGTCTATCACCTCGCGCAGGTAGCGCCGGGCGGCGGAAAGCTCGGCCGTTTTCACGTCAACCTCGCGCTCCAGATCGGCCGAGTAGTTGGCCAGCGCTTCCTCGGCCTCCTTGCGTTCGGTGATGTCGGTGATGAGGCTGATCATGTACTGGACCGATCTCTCTCGAGTGATGAAGTCTATCGTTACCTCTATGGGGAGCCTCTCGCCCGATTTCTTCACCAGGGCCATCTCGGTCGGCTTACCCGAGAATAGGGACAGTTCATTCTTGTACACCTGGGTGTCAAACTTCCCGCCCAAAAGGGAGGCCATCTCTTTGTCGTCCCCCTCGGGTGCGAGAAGGTCGAAGAACGTTCTGCCGATGAGTTCCTCCTCGTCGAAGTCCAACATCTGGTGGAGGACCGGGTTGACCATGGTCAACATGCCGTCTCGGTCGGAGAGGCAGATTCCGACGGGCGACTTGGTCCAGATGGAGCGATATCGTTCCTCGCTCACCCGCAGGGCCTCCTCGGCCCGCTTGCGCTCGGTGATGTCACGGTCGAGACCGCGGTAGCCGAGCAGCTCGCCATCGTCGGATAAAAGCGGCACACCGTTTGTTTCCAGGATGACCGTCCGTCCGTCTTTATGCACGTTGCGATTTTCCAGTTTGACAATGGGTTCCTTCTCGGCGAAGGCCTCCAGGGCGGCCCTTTTAATCTCTTCGCGTTCCTCGGGTACAAAGAAATCATAAAAATGCTTGCCGATTACCTCATCGGGGGCGTAGCCGAGCACCTGTTCCACCACGGGGCTGGAGTACGTGTAGCGGCCGTCGGCGTCCACCTCCCAGATCCAGTCCCCGGAACTGGCGGCCACCTGGAGGAAGCGCTCCTCGGAGACGCTCAGGGCCTGGATGTACTGGCCCCGCTTGAGGGCGATGGATGTCAGGCGGGCGAAGACGCGCACCTTGGCCAGATCGTCATCGGTGAAGATTCTGTCGAGGGCGTGGATGAGGAAGACGCCGAGGAGGGTTTCGGAGTCCATGATCGGCTCGGCGAGGACCGACTCGCGGTGCTCCTCACTATCGTCGGTTCCCTCCATGTGGACCACGGGGCGGTCGGGGTCTGAGTAATTGGAGTAGGCTCCGCGACGTTGTTCGGCCACTAATCCCCCCAGGCCGACGCCGAGCGGCAGGTGGAAGACCCGGATCGTCTCCCTCGATGTGGGCACGTTGGTGTAGATGGTCACCAGTTCCTTCCCCTCGGGGTCGTAGGAGAGGATGTTGCAGAAGTGGGCATCCATGAGCCCGCGCGCGTTGTCGGCGATGGCGGCGAGCACCCTCTGGAGATCCGTCTCGTCGGCCAGGGTCATCGTTGTTTCGTAGAGGGTGCGGTAGGTCTCTTCGGACTGCTCCAGCGCCGACTCCTTCTCGGCCCGTTTGATCGCGATGGAGGCCAACCGGGCAAAGACCCGGAGCTTGGCGAGATCCTCGTCATTGTATACCTTCTCCTCGGTGCCGATCGTAATGACGCCCAGCAGCGTTTCCCCATCCATCACCGGTTCGGAGATGACCGACTCGATTGCGTCCGCATCTTTATCGGTACCCTCGACGTGCACCACGGGGCGGTCGGAGTCGGTGTAGTTGGAGTAGGCCCCGCTCATGCTCTGGGCCACGGCGCCCGAGAGCCCTACACCGACCGGCACCTTGAAGGACAGGATGGCCTCGCGCTCCCGGAACGCGTTGGAGTAGAAGGGGATCAGGACCTCATCCAAGGCGTCGTAGGTGAAGTAGGTGGAGTAGATCGAATCGAGCTGCTTAGTGGCCTGGTCGCAGATGACGGCGATGATCTTTAGAAGGTCGGTCTCATCGGCCAGGGTCAGGGTGGTGTTGTAGAGGCTGCGATAGGTCTCCTCGGATTTGGCGAGAACCTCGTCGTACCGGGTGCGCTTGACCGCGATCTCGGCCTGCCGCGCGAAGACGCCGAGCCTTTTGAGGTCCTCGTCCGAGAAGACGCCGGTGAACTTGCCCAGGGTGATCACGCCCAGAACACGCCCGCCGTCGAACATGGGTACCGAGATGAGCGATTCCCACCCGTCGGCCTCCTCGTTGGTGCCGGGTATGTGAAGCGGGATATCCTTCTCCGGTTCATCGGCGTTTACGAACATCCCGACACCGGTCTGGGCCACGCGGCCCGAGAGCCCGACCCCCAGGGGAACCTCGAAGCCCATGATGATGTCGGAGTAATCGAGGCGGGTGGAGTAGAAGGGCCTGAGTACCTGCCTGGTATCATCCAGCAGGAGGAAGAGGCACCGCTGGGAGTCCAAGAGGCTGGTGGCCTGTTCGGCGATCACGGCGATCACGTCGGTCAGCTCGGTCTCGTCGGCCAGGGCCAGGGTGGTCTCGTGGAGACTGCGGTAGGTTTCCTCCGAGGCGGCCAACGCCTTCTGGGTGTCCTTGCGGTCGGTGATGTCCTCGGTGACGATCACCACGCGGTCCACCCCGCCGCGCTCGTCCTTGATGGCGTAGAAGTGCTGGGAGACCCACCGGGCGCCGCCCTCCCGCGGGTGCTGCAACTCGGCCTCGGGGATGTGGAGGTAGCCGCCCTCGGAATAGACGCGCCGGATGTCATCGTGCCACTCGCTCAGATAATCGTCCCGCTCGTCGAACCTGAGCTCATCCCGTTCTCCGGTGAGCTCCTCGGTGATCATCTCCTCGGGAACGGCCCAGATCCTCCTCCACGCCTCGTTGCAGCTCAGGAGTCTGCCGTAGCGGTTCCGCACCGATACGCCCAACGGCGAGCGCTCGATCACCGCCCGGTTGAACTCCTCACTCTTGCGCAGCGCCTCCTCCGTCCGCTTGCGCTCGGTGATGTCGGCGACGAGGGTGATCATGTACTTCAGGGTGCCTTTCTCGGTGATAAAGTCAATGTTGAACTCCACCGGCAGCAAACCGCCGTCCTTCTTGACAAGGGTCAGCTCGGTGGGACCACCGGAGAAGAGCGATTGAAGCTGTTCGAATTCGTGGGTGTCCATCGTCTTGGCTATGGGTACCGCTCTCTCGTCCCCCTCGGCGATCAGCTCGAAGAGCTCCATACCCAGGAGTTCCTCCTCAGGGTAGCCGGTCATGGCGCACAGAACGGGGGAGACCATGGTCAGGCGGCCGTGGCTGTCGCTGAGGCAGATACCCACGGGCGCGTTGACCCAGAAGGAATGGTAGCGCTCCTCGGATTCACGCAGCGCCTCCTCGGCCAGCTTGCGCTCGGTGATGTCACTACCCGCTCCGATAAAACGTCGTATCTCGCCATCCGGATCGGTCAGGGGAATGATGCGAATCTCAAAGAATCTTTGATCAACCCCTTCGCCAAAGTGAACCTCACTGGTGTGGATCTTTCCCAACTTCGCCCAGTTAAAGGAGTTCCTTATGTTTTCACATTCCTCTGGAGGATGCAGATCAGCTATAGGCTTCCCGTTGTAGTGATCAGGGGTATACCCCTCCACCGCGGCAAAGGCGTCGTTAACCTGCTCGTAATACAGCTCACCGTCCGCCCCTTCCCTTACCGACCAGAGCAGGATATACACCCCCTCAAACAATGCCCGAATCTCCCGCAGGTGTTTATCCCGATCCTCCTCGGCCCGTTTGCGCTCGGTGATGTCCTCGACCGTGCCCTCGTAATAGAGGGTCTTCCCTTTTTCATCGCGTACAGCCCTGGTGTTCTCGTGCACGTGGAGGCTCGTGCCGTCGAGCCGTGTCCAGACCGACTCCTCGCCGTGGATCTCCCCCTTTTCCTCCACCACGCGTTTGAAATCCGCCCGTGAGTAGCCCGGCTGGTAGCCTTTCTCCAGGTTCCGCTTGGACAACTCCTCGAAGGTGTCGTACCCCAGCATCCGCACCAGGGCGGGATTGGCCATGAGAACCCGTCCGTCGGGGGTAGTACGGTATATGCCGAGGACGGTGTTTAAGAATACCCCCCGGTACCGCTCCAGCGACTCGCCCAACTCCTGACTCAGACGCTTCTGCTCGAGGGCCTTCCCGACGATGTCGGCGGACACCTTGATCAGGTTGTACTCGTCCGGGGCGAAGAGGAGGTTCGACAGTACGGTTATCGAGCCGGTGACCTCCCCGGCCGAATCGGTGAAGGGTATGCCGAGGAAGGCCACGTCACCGACCATCTCGGCGATCTCGGCCCCGAAACGACGGAGCGGACTTTTAGCCTCCACCAGCGCCTCGACTAGGGTCCGCAGGTCGGTCTCCACCACCGGCTCCTCGGGCTCGAATCCCAGGCCGCAAACCGTGGGATGGCCGCTGTGGATGGTCTCGGCGATGACGGTGTCCTCGTAGAGTGGGATCTTCAGGTTGGCCAGGCGCCGCCCGGAGATCCTCTCACCGAACCGTAGTATCCCCGACGCCACCCTGTGCGCCCTGATGGTCAGGTAGCGTCGGTGTTCCTCGACCAGGTTCACGCTGGCGTAGGTGGGAAATATCTCGGCGAGCCGTTCGACCGCAACCTCCAGTACCTCCTGTACGGTTTCGGCGGCGTACAGCTCCCGGGAGAGGGTGGCCAGGACGGCGCTATGCTTGACCCTGCGCGCCAGGGTTTCCTCAAACTCCCGCTCACCGGTGAGGTCCTCGACGAGGCCGTCGAAGACCTCGGCGCCCTCACCGACCCGGGGATCGGGCTGAACGGTGAGCCTGGCCCGAAAGGTCCCGCCGTCCGACCGCTTGAGCTCCGCCAGGTACCCCTCGCTCCCCTCGCCGACCTTCAGGCGGTCGAAGAGGTCCCCGCGGAGGCGCGGGTGGACGAACAGACTGCGGAGCTTGATCCCCGTCAACCCCTCCGGGTCCTCGTACCCCAGCGTCCCGGCCAGGGTCCGGTTCGCCCAGAGAAGCTCCCCGCGTCGGGTGCAACGGAAAAGCCCCAGCGGGATGCGGTCGAAGAGGATTGGGTGGCCCCCCCCCGACGCACCGGCGGTCAGCTCTCCGCGCAGCTCATTCAGTTCGGCGATGAGCCGGGCCTTGGTTTTTTTTTCGTCTCGCATCTTTCCACCTGGGAAGGAACGGGGATGATCCCCCGTGCAGCCGTCCGGGCCGGGACGGTCTTTCTTCTCATACAGTATTGATTTTATCAGTTTGGACCCGGCGGGACAAGGCGCGGCGGATTGTTTTACCTGTATAAAAGGAGGACCCCGCCGGGCCCTCCTTCAACAGTCGCTTGCGCCTACTGCGCCAGGATGGTGATGACCCGCTCGGCGGAGTTGGCGCGGATGTCGGTGGCGTACATGCCGTAGAGCTGGGTGGGCATCACGTGGTAGATACCGGGACGCTCGGCGCGCACCCGGTAGCGAATCTCGCGCTCGCCCACTCCGAGCTGGTCGTAGAAGAAGGCGGTGAGCTGCTCCTTGAGCTCGCGGTACGTTCCGCTCGTCCAATCCCAGCCCGACCGCTCCTTGGGCAGGAACTCGCAGCCGGCGATCCGCGGATCCTCGAGGACCACGTAATCGAAGTCGTTGGGGCTCTCGATGGTGAGCACCACCTCGACGTAGTCGCCGACCTTGACCGTCCAGTCGGTGTCGGTGAGGGAAGTCAGGGTCTCGCCGTCGGAGCCGACGAGGTAGAAGTCGCGTTCGCAGCGGACGGTGTCCCAGTGGGCTCCGATCATCTCCTCCTTGGAGTAGTACTCACACGCGGCGGTGAAGTAGAGCCTGCCCGGACCGCGGCTCTTCTCGATGGTGATGGGCAGGCTGCCCGGTTGCACGTCCTCGCCGTAGCGCTCGCGGGAGACCCCGTCCCCCCAGACGTCCTCGGGCTCGAAGGGGGTCTGGATCAGCACCTCCCCGCCGAGGGTCGCCGTGGCGACGTAGTCGGTGTCCAACTCGCCGGTGTAGGTCATGTAATCGCTCATGGCCCAGACACTGAGAGCCGTGTCAATGGTGGACTTCCAGTGGTTGTGGCGACGATTGACCAACAGCCAGTGGGCGGCCTTCTCCATCAACTCGTGGTCGGGCTCGATGGCCAGAAGGGCCTTGAGTGAGAGGGCCGTGGTCTCCACGTGATCCTGCCACCAGTACCAGCACCAATCGTACTCGTGGCCCCAGTAGGCGTCCTGGCGGGTGATCTCGGCGTAGCCCTCCATGTTCTCGACCACCTGGCGGGCCTCCCGCCGGTTGCCGTTGGAGTGGAGGAAGAGCGCCAGCAGGGCCCGGCTGTACGAGTTCAGCGTCTCCCGGGTGTCGTAGACGAGCCTCCACTGCTTGTCCGGCACCCGGGCGTCCCAGAGGCCCAGGGCGTAGAGGCTGTAGATGTTGAGGGTGGAATCGGGCGGCAGATCGTCGTACCGGCTCTCCAGATAGCGGACGCCGGCGTCGGCCATGTCCCGGCGCTTGTCCTCCAGCTCGGGGTCAATCCAGTCCAGATCGCCCGCCTCGTGCAGCGCCACCAGGACGTAGCTGGTGATGTGCTCACTGGAGTAGCCGCCGGCCCACCAGGGCCAGCCGCCGTCGGCGTTCTGCTGGCCGTAGAGGCGGGTTATCCCTCGGTTGATCAAATCGGCCGC
>DAOVLG010000221.1 GCA_030631385.1 Candidatus Coatesiibacteriota bacterium
CGGGGATTCCATCCCCGCCGCCGATTTTATCAAGCGGTCGCCCGTAGAAGGGCGACCCTACACTTGAGCCGCCCACAGGTTAGGGTGAAGGGAAACGTAGGGCGGGGATGGAATCCCCGCCGCCGATTTAATCAAGCGGTCGCCCGTAGAAGGGCGACCCTACACCATCGCATCGCATCCATCAAATGAAGGGACGGGTTTCTACGCCCCGCCGCCGATTTAATCACGCCCTCGCCCGCAGACGGACGACCCTACTTTTTCACGTCGGCGCAGGTTAAAAAGCGATTCCGAAGAGCAAGCTGAAGCCGCCCACCTGCGCCAGCTTTTCGCTCCAGGCCAGCTCCAGGCGCAGCTCGGCGTTCAACCGGAAAGCCTTTTTGCGGAAGAGGTCCAGCCCGGCGGCCAGGTGCGGCATGAACAACAGTTCGGTAAATCCCCCCTCACGCCCACCTGCGACCAGCCGTCTCTCACCCATGTTGAAGATGGTGAAGCCCACGCCGCCGCCGGCGTAGAGGCTGAAATTTCCCCCAAACTCGTAGTACGCGCCCAGGGAGAACGGTATAGCGAAGAAGGTAGGATCGTTATCGAAATCGGGGTTGTCATCAACCTCGCCCAGGTAGAGCCCCACCGTGACCATCCCCTTCCAGTCGCCGCCCTCGAGGTTTACCAGGCCCTCGAAGCGCCAGGCCAACGAGTCGAAGTGGAGATAATTCTCCTGGGAGAAGGGGAGGAAGAATCCGAAGCGGCCGCCGTAGTATACACCCGAGACGATACCGCCCGCAGCTACCGCCGAAACGCCGTTGGTAACCTCGGGGGGAATGACGATGTGGCCGGGCGTTCCCGGTAGAATCTCGTCCTCGGCCGCGAGGGACGGTAGAATCATAAAAATAGGGAGAACTAGTGCGGATAGGCGGAGCATGGCTTTCCAAGAGAACCAAGTTTTATAGAGTTTATCCATCGAAGGACGTTTTAGCAAGAAAAAAGCGGGGGATCGGCCCCGCTTGTATTCCGTTTACCCGGTCCGACCCCTCTTTTTGAAATCCTCGATCCGCTCAATCGGGCCTGGCTCCACGCCCCTCTCCTTGGCCAGGGCCAAGGATAAAAGATCACCACGGAGGACCAGCCCCAGAACCGCGGCGAGGGGATTGGGCCCCGTCCCTCTGAGATAGATGGTCTGAACGCCGTCCCGGAGGACCTCGTCCAGGGGTGGCGGCTCTTCGGCCAGAGTCAGACAGATACGCTGCGGCGGTATGCCCGGCCCGGCCCCCTCGATCTCGTTGTGGGCCAGCTCGGGCAGCGTGTTCGCCCAGGCGAAGACCTTGGCGTTCTCGTTGAGTTGCTGCTTAAACCTGATCGCGGCGGCGGCGGTCAACGGATCGGTGCCGTAGATAACCAAGGGGCGATTCTTCAGGGGACGAACCAGCGCGTTGATACTCGCGTATCCCTCGCCGCACAACTCGGAGCACAGCATTTTCAGGGCCTCGATGGTTTCCGCCGGTTCCCACAGCTTTACGCCCGCCAGGCGCTCGACGACGCGCAGGCTGGTTCCCAAGAGGAAACCGAAGGCCGACCGGGGCGGCATCCCCTCTGGAGCCTTTAAAAGAGGCAGCTTCTCGTTGGTTAA
Source organism: Candidatus Coatesiibacteriota bacterium (assembly GCA_030631385.1). Taxonomy (GTDB): domain Bacteria; phylum RBG-13-66-14; class RBG-13-66-14; order RBG-13-66-14; family RBG-13-66-14; genus RBG-13-66-14. The sequence goes on from DAOVLG010000221.1 coordinate 1,625, forward strand.
TAAATCACCGAGCCTCCCACCGGTGGAGATGCCAATCACCCTCGCCCCGCGTTCGATGCCGTCCCGGAGAGTGGCCAGGGTTTCGGCTGTGTTACCCGAGTAGGAGATTGCCAAGAGGGTGTCGTCTTTTGAGAGCCAGCGCGGCGCCCCGGCCCAGGGCCAGGGGATGACGGGCAGGTTGCCGCCGTGGGACAGGGCCTCGAGGAATTTTCCCGATACGCCGCTGCCGCCCATACCGGCGGCGATGAGCCGTTGGGGAATACGGTCCCCGGTTCGCAGGCGCGCGAGCCCCGGCGACTCGTAGGCGAGCTGCTCGGGCAGGCTCAAGGCCCACCGCCACATCTGCGCCGCCGTGGCATGGCTCACGGTTTACTCACCTAGATTTTGGGGCACCCGGCGGGCGCCCCGAAGTGGATTTGCATGAGGATTTTATTTATAAACCTTTGACTTCTCCTCGTTGCGCAGCACCCGGAGCGTACCCCGCGCCAGCGCGCCGAGTTCGTCCTCGCCCGGGTAGACGAACACCTTACCCAGCCACTCGATGCGCGGCAGGAGCAGGTCCATGAATATCTTACTCTTGGCGATGCCGCCGGTCACGATCACCGCGTCCACCTTGCCTTTTAACGCGGCGGCCATGGCGCCGCATTCCTTGGCCACCTGGTAGGACATGGCGTCGAGCACCCGGCCGGCCTCTTTATCGCCCGCCCCGATGCGGTTGTCTATCTCGCGAAGATCGTCGGTGCCCAGGTAGGCCATCAATCCCCCGCGTTTCACGACCATCTTCCTGAGCTCCGAGGCCGAGTATCTGCCGGAGAAGCAGAGTTTGATCAGGCCGGTGGTGGGCAGGGCGCCGGCGCGCTGGGGAGAAAATGGACCGCCGTCGTTGGCGTTGTTCACGTCTATCATCCTACCCTGACGGTGGGCGGAGACGCTGATACCGGTGCCGAGGTGGGCGGTGATAAGGTTCAGCTTCCTGTACGGCTTTTTGAGTTCCTCGGCCGCGCGGTGGGCGACGGCCTTCAGGTTGAGCGCGTGGGAGAGGGAACGCCGCTCGAGTTCGGGAAGGCCGCTGTAACGCGCCACGTCATCGAATTCGTCCACGCTCACCGGGTCCACGATGAAGGCCGGGATACCGTGGGGCTTGGCGATCTCGTGAGCCAACAGACACCCGAGGTTGCTGGCGTGCTCGGCGGCCACGTTGCCCGAAAGAACGTCCGAGATCATCGCCTTGTTGACCTTGTAGGTGCCCGAGACGAGCGGCTTGAAGGCTCCGCCACGGCCGACGGTCGCGGTGAGGTCCGCCGGGGAAAGGCTGATCTGGGCCAGGACGTCGAGAATCAGCCCCTTGCGGTACTCGAGTTGGTCGAGGATGTTCGAGAAGGACGCGATCTGGTCGGCGTGATGCCGGACCACCTCGATAAAATTCATCTTGTCGCCGTCGTACACGGCGACCTTGGTCGAGGTGGCTCCGGGGTTGATCACTAAAATCTTTTCAGCCATCGTCCACCCTCCCTCGGTTTCCCTGCAGCTTACATCTCTTGACCAGGCCTATCTATCCCTGGGGATCACCTGGGCGATGGCGCTCCTCAGCAGTTCGAGCTTAACATCGCCCGAAACGCGTATCGTCACCGAGTCCCCCCGGTCATCCACCCCCACGATGGTGCCCTTCAAGCCGCCGATGGTCACCACGCGGTCACCCTTGACCAGGGCGCTGATCATGGCCTGTTTCTTCTTCTCCTTCTTGCGCTGGGGAAGGATGATGAGGAAGTAGAAGATGGCGATAACGATGACGAAGGGGAGGATCAGGCCGAGGATTCCCCCGCCTTCGCCACCCTCGCCGCCAATGCCCCCGCCTAGAGCGTACACGATATGGGTAAACAAGTTAACTCCCGTAGTCCGAGGAAGGTGATAGGATTACACAACGGGCGAAGTGTATCAAACCGGCCCCGACCGGTCAACTCCTTCCGACTCGTCAGCCGCAAGGAGGATGTTTATGATTATAGCTATCTTACGTGGATCGTTGAATGATACGGGGATCGTCTGCTTATCTCGAACCGGCCGAGGGGCCTGTCCTGAGTGGAGGGGCAGTTGCCCACGGGTTAGGGTGAGGAGTAGCGCGGGGCTTCCACGCCCCGCCCCGATGATTGGGTCGCACATTGAAGGGCGACGCTACATCGCCCCGCCGATTTGATCATACCCTCGCCCGCTGAGGGGCGACCCTACATCGCGGAACCGGGATGCAACGCCCGGCGTTGCTTCGCAGAGATGTCGAACTAAAACGCGGGTTGTAGTATCATCGCCAGGATAGCGGAAATCCCGGCGACCGCGTTGCGCGAGGAGCGTCATGGGATTCCCCACCGACATCCTGCGCATGCCCGGCCTGCCGAAGGTTCCGGCGGCAAACCACATGGACATATACCTGGACGGCAACATCACCGGCCTGTTCTGATAGTTGAAGAGGTTTCGCCTTGGGACTCAGCGGAAGACAGAGAAGGACGATCTGGCGCGGCATTTTTAAAGACGAGCGAATGAAGCCCTCACCCCGGCCCGTGAGCGAATGCTCCTCCCACAGGGAGAGGGGGGACGGCGCTGCGGACCGCAGAGGGGCTGCCTCTTTCATCCTCAATATCATTTGATTCAAGAAACGAAAACGTAGGGGCCGACCAACGCAGTGCGTTGGATCACAGCTCCGCGAGGAAGATCGGC
>DAOVLG010000296.1 GCA_030631385.1 Candidatus Coatesiibacteriota bacterium
AAGTCTTCCGGGGTGTAGACCTTGAGCGCCTTTTCGAAGGCCGCAATGGCCCGGCGGCTGTTCACCGCTTTGTCCTCAACTCCCCCGAAGTTTCCGTACGCATTCCCCAGGTTGTTCTGTGTCATAGCGTAGTCCATCGGGAAGTCTTCCAAGGTGCGGACCTTGAGCGCCTCTTCGTAGGCCGCGATGGCCCGGTGGCAGTTCTCCGCTTTGTTTTCAACGTCCCCTAGGTTTCCGTACGCATTCCCCAGGTTGTTCTGTGTCGTGGCGTAGTCCATCGGGAAGTCTTTCAAGGTACGGACCTTGAGCGCCTCTTCGAAGGCCGCAATAGCCCGGCGGCTGTTCATCGCTTTATCCTCAATTTCACCGAGATTTCCCAGGGCAATACCGAGATTGTTCTGAATATCTGCGAACTCCTCCCCGTCCTCCTCTTTACTAATACACTCCAACGCGTCTGTGTAAGCTACAATCGCCACTTTCATGTAATTCTTCTTCTCACGGTCATTGAGTCCTAAATCGTACGCCCGGCCCCCCAACTTGCGCATCGCTTCGGGTACGCCGCTCAGAGGCTCGATCAGCTTAGTGAGAAAGTCCGGTGACATATCTAACGCCGGCTCGAACACGTCTGGGAGTAGGTAGGCTTCCTCAATCTCTACTATATCCCCTTGCCGTTTCAGGAACTCCTTTTTCACCAACCCCTCAAGCCACTCATCATCCCATTTGTACTCATCTATCGGGAGTCCCTTGGACGCGGAGACGGGCTTGACCCATTCGAGGGGGAATTCCTGACGGCCCCTGTACACACCGCCAAAATAGAGTTGCTGAAGAACACGGAGGATCGTCTTTTCCTCGGAACCGGCCTCCCTGAAACGCTTCTTCATCGCGTCCAGGTCCATCACAATCGAGCCGATAGTACCGTCAAAGTGATCAGGAACCTCAACCCCCATCTTTGATGCAATATCTTTTCCTTCTTCCTTTTCTACATCGGGCATTTCAACGAAGTTTTTTATGAGACCCTCGAAGGGTTTCAGGTTGGGATGCTCGAAGCGGTTTTGGGTTGCATCGTACTCGACGCCGGAGCGACAGGTGCCCAGTATCTGTACTCCCGCTTTCTTAGCCGGTTTGAGTAGACGATGAAGTTTCTTATCCTCCTTGACGAACTCGTGCAGATCGTCAAGGACTAGGATGGCGTTGTCTTCAACGTGAGGGAAAACAAAATCAACGCCGAACGATTCCAGCTTGGGAATCAGGATCCTGCGATCCTCAGGAAGTTTTTTTAAAGCCTCATAGACGGCGCGTGTCTTTCCGGCCAGGGGTTGCCCGAGAATGAGCACGTCCTCACCGGCTTCCAATCTGCGCCTTATTTCTTCGTCTTCCTCTCTTCGGTGATGGTATTCCGTGTACGGTCGTCCTTTAAGTAAGCAGGAAGGTTCGAGTTCCGACGGTTTTTTCCCGTGAACCTCGAAAAGCTTTTTATTTTTTTCAATCACCTCACGGGCTTTCTTACGCCGCTTCAGCCGGGTCTTAATCAACCAGACTAGTGCGGTAATTGCCAGTGGGATAGCTATACCGAGCGCCCACATCCAGTTCTCTTCCAACCAGGATATAATCATCGTAGCTCCTTGTCAGTTACGTTACGGTTTGTCAGACAGACGCCGTCTCGGTCGGGGAGGCGCCGCTATTTCCGCTTGGTCTCGCTCTCGACGAGCTCGGGCTTGAGGGCGCCGTCGTCGGTGAAGAGCTTTCCGTAGTGCAGCCCCACCAACAGGAGGCTGCCGATGGCGACGGCGCCTGCCAGCATCAGCATGATCACGATCTGGTAGCGGATGGCGGTGAGCGGCTCCGCCCCGGCCAGGATCTGACCCACCATCATCCCCGGCAGAAAGACCAGCCCCACGGCCATCATGGAGTTGATGATGGGTGTCATCCCGGCGCGGATGGAGACTCGGACCTGCTCGCGCACCGCCTCCCAGCGCCCCGCCCCCAGAGAAAGGCGCGTCTCGATGCGGGGGGCGTTGGCCCGGACCTCGCTGTAGAGCCGGTCCAGGGCCAGCGAGATGCCGGTCAACGAGTTGCCCAGGATCATCCCGGCGATGGGGATCACCACCCTCGCCGAGTGCCAGGGGTCGCCCCGGATCACCAGCGTGCAGACGATGATGGTCACCAGGAGCGTGCCCGGCACGAGGGAGAGGAAGGTCAGGCCGTAGTGGCGTCGGGGGGCGCCTTTGACCCGCCGGAGGGCGGTCCAGGTGGCGAAACCGATCATGAAGACGATGAGACCCAGCACCAGCCAGGGGTTGTCCCAGCGGAAGAGGTAGGTGAGCGCCCAGCCCATCAGCAAGAGCTGGAGGAAGGTGCGCACCGTGGCCCAGGCCAGCGTCTTCAACAACCCCAGCCGCAACAGCGCCGAGACCGCCCCGGCCGCCAGCACCAGGGAAACGGCGATGACCAGTTGCCAGTCGCTGATGGGGATGGCCGTCATTTCAGGTGGTCGCAGAGGTTCAGCCGATTTCTCTCGATCCCTCGCCAGAGGCTCTCGTCGTGGACGACGAGGAGGAGCGCCCCGCCGTCCGACACCCAGCCCCGGAGGTGCTCGATCAGTCTCTCGGACGTTTCGGCGTCCACCGAGGCGGTGGGTTCGTCGGCGAGGAGGACCCCGGGCGAGGCCAACAGGGTGCGGATGAGGGAAACCCGCTGCAGCTCCCCCGCGGAGAGGGTGAGGGCGTCCTGGGTGAGGAAGCGTCCCGGGGGCAGCCCGAAACGGTCCAAGAGCTCCGCGGCCCGCCCGGAGTCGTATCCCTCCCCCCGGGCGATCTTCACCTCGAAGACCAGGCGCAGGTTGTCCTCCACGGTGCCGGGGAAGGCGGCGGGCGTCTGGGCGAGGTAGGCCACGCGGCGGCGCCATACCCGGGGATCAACCTCGGTGGCCCCCCGCCCGTCGAGGATAAGGTCACCGCTCATCGGGGCGCGCAGGCGGGCCAGGATTTTCAACAAAGATGTCTTCCCGGAACCCGAGGGACCGGCGATCTGCACGACCTCGCCGCCCGCGATCCGTAGAGAAACCTCCGCCCGCCGGGGACCAACGGGGAAGCTCAGTCTCTCTCCGGCCAGCTCCGTCGGGGCCATTCGGCTCCTTCCCGGCACGGTTCGGTGCGTCCAGAAGACGACGCGAGGCAGGGGAT
>DAOVLG010000242.1 GCA_030631385.1 Candidatus Coatesiibacteriota bacterium
ACCAAGATGAAGGGGGGGAGAACGCCTCAGCCAGACGGGAGAGCGGGATTTGAATGGCCAGGTTCCGCGAGGCCACCTCGGTGTGCGGTCCGAGGCATCTCTCTAGGTACTGCGGGGGGCTGCCGCCCGCCTCCTCCCCGGGGGAGGGGTAGCGGTAGCCCAGACCGGTTGGCTGAAGGCCCCTTCCCGGAAGATGCTCGGGCAGGAGTCCGTAGAGCGGTCGGTGCGTTCGAAGCGCCTCCGCGAGTAAACCGGCCCCGCGGCGGAAACGGAAGAGCGGGGTTACATCAGGCCGGACGTCGGCAGTTTCGCGAATAGCCAGCACACCGAAGAGGTCGTCGGTACGGGCGAGGATCTGGGAATCAAAACGGGTGGTGCGGAGGAAATCGGCGGCGAAACCCTCCGCCAGACGGTCCCGAGCGCGCGAGTTACCCACATGGAGGGTGAAAAGCACGCCGGCCACGGCAAGTGGAATAAGGGGAATGGGCTTGCCCAGCCAATGGTCCCTGAACCGCCGCCCGGCCCGCGCGAGGCCCAGTCCGGCCAGTAAGGCCAGGGCGGCCGCTGGACCCAGGAGATAAGCCTCGATGTCGGGCTTGGCATATCCGGCGGTTAGAAAAAGACCGACCGCGGCCCAGGAAAAAAGAGCCGCCGCCCAGCGCGGCCGCTCGAGAAAGGAGAAGACCAGACCGAGGAGGATGGGGACCAGGATCAGCCAGCCCCGCTCCATCACCAGACGCAGGGCCAGACGGCCGAGACGGCCCAGATACCCGGCGGCCGTACCGCCGAAGAAGGCGGTCCCGTAATCACCTCCCCGGAGGTGTTCGAGGAAGGCCCCCAAAGTTCTCGGGTCCCCCCAGTTGACCGTCGAGGAGGAGACCGCCCTCAGCGGCAGGTAGAGGTAGGTGGACAGCCCGAGGAGGAACGCCGCCGCCGCCAGCCAACCGGCGCGCGGCACGAGACCGCGCCACGGGATCAACAGCAAAAGAGCGGGGAGGAGAAACAGAGCCGACAGGTGGTGGGCGAGCGACAGACCGTAGGTCAGGGCTAAAAGAGCCAGAAAACGACCGTCCGGCCTCCTCTCATCCTCCCCATCCGCGGCGACCACCTTCCGGGAGCCGTGCAGATCGAAGGCCAGGTTGAGGCAGGCGAGCTGGAGCGCCAGGGCGGGGGCGTACACCTCGGCGGATAGGGCCTGAAACCAGGCCTGCTGGCCGAACATGACCAGTACGCCGACGAAGGCCGCGGCGATTATCGAGCCCGACAGGCGCAGGATCAGCCGCACCGCCAGCGCCGTCGCCAGCGCCACCGCCACGGCCGAGAGCAGATTGAGCCCCCAGGCGCCGCCCAGGGCAAAGAAAAGATACCCCGCCTGCAGATAGAGGGGGTAACCGGTAGGGTGGGCCACGCCGAGGCTCCAGACGGCGGTCTGCAGCTCGCCGGCGTCACCGGCGACCAGTCCGGGGGCCAGGGTGACCAGGTAGAGGATCAGTGCGGCCGTCCCCAGAAGCCAGGGGAGCGGCCGTTCGAGGGTTCCCACCCCATCTCTGGGTCCAAAGGCAACCATAAGCGGTTACTCCGGCACCCGTTCGCCCCCGGGACCGATGGAGGCCCAGGCCATGCGGGGGGTGTTGAACAAGGCCACAGCACTTCCGGTGGGGGTCAGGATGATCAGACCCCCGCGCCCGCTTTCGAAGCGGTTCAGCCGAGCCAGGGCGGAACGGGCCGCCTTCTCCGGGGTAGCCCCCCGTTCCAGATCGTCCACGACCCCCTTGGCCAAAACCAACCGCATGATCTGCTCCCCCCAGCCGGTACAGCAACAGGCCCCATACCGGTTGTCGGCGTAGATACCGCAGCCCGGCAGGGCCGAGTCGCCGACCCTCCCGGGGTGTTTGAAGGAGGTCCCGCCCGTCGAGTTGCCCGCCGCCAGGTTCCCCTCCCCGTCCAGGGCGACGGCCCCGGCCGTATCGTTCGAGCTCTCGAACTTCTCCTTGAGATCGAAGTTCCCCGACCGATGCCGCTCCCAGGCGGCCCGCTCCGGTTCGAGGATCAGCGCCTCGGGATCGCATTCCTGGAAACCCCGCTCCCGGGCGAAGATCTCGGCCCCCTCACCGGACAACAGGCAGAGCCGATCGTCCTCCAACACGGCGCGGGCGATGCGGATGGGGTTGGCGAAGCGACGGATGCCCACCACCCCGCCGAAGCGAAGCTCGGCGCCGTCCATGATCCCCGAATCCAGCTCGGGGTAGCCGTCCCGGTTAAGAACCGACCCGACACCTGCGTCGAAGGTGGGGTCGTCCTCGAGGTCGCACACCACCACCACCACGGCATCCAGGGCGGAGACGTCCCGCTTCAGCTCGGCGTACCCAACCCGGGCGGCCCGTAGGCAGCCGTCACGATGCGGCGGCCACTGTTCCGGGGGGATGTTCCAGGCCCCACCGTGTACGACGATCGCCGGACCAATCTTCGCCATCTATCCCTCGACCTCATCAGGAAGGAACCCGCGGTTGCGAGCCATGGTGCGAGCCAGGGAAGCCTGCTCCTCGGTAAACAGGATGGCGGAACAGGATTCGCAGCTACGCAGCTCACCGGCGCGCGCCTCGCTGATGGCCTGGGTCGGCACCTCCACACGGCAGGATGAGCAAATCCCGCCGTCCATCAGGGCGCAGATGTGTCGCTGGGCGACCAGTTTGTTGAAGATCCGCCGCCCGGTGGCGTCCAACCTACCAACCAGGGTATCCCGGCCCTTTTCGAGCCTGGCTCGACGACCCTCGAGCTTCTCTCCCTCGGCGGACAGAGCCGCCAAAGCCTTCTCGATCCCGGTAACCTCATCTTCCTTTTCGGTACGTGTCTTTTTTACCCGTGGGACCAACCCCTCGAGGTTCTCCATCAACTCCAGAATCCGGTCTTCCAGCTCCGTTTGCCGCCGGTTCTCCAGCTCGATCTCCTCCAGAAGGGTCTTGTACTCACGGTTGTCCTTGGCCGAAAGCAGCTGCCGCTGATGGCGCGTTCTTCTCTCCTTAATGTCATCCACCTCTGTTTCCAAACGTTTCTGTTCCAGCTGCTTCGCCTTCAGCTCCTCCTCGAGTGCGCCCAGACGTTCCTCCACCTCTTCGGCCCTCCGCCGGAAGGCGGACTCCTCTTCGGGCAACTCTCCAAGGCGTCTGTCTATCTTCCGAAGGGCCCTCTGGTAGAGTTCCAAAGCCCAGAGCTGGGCCCGGGTCAAATCATCTCCCACCCTGTCCATCACCTAACCCCTGTTGCTCGGGCCGTTCATCAAAATACATCCAGAAGGGGCGCCCCCACGGGGTAAAAAGGGGTCGCCCCGAGGGCGACCCGACACATCCCTACCTCTCTTCCCCACGACCCCGGCGCCCTCGTCTTTTACGCCTGGGCGCCCTCTCGGCCGCCTCCGCTTTCAGACGGTTGAAGAACTCGGTGCGCCGCAGGTAATCACGGCTGAGAACCAGGCCGATCCCGATCAACCCGCCGATGAAGCCGCCGATAAGCGTGTAGATCATCTTCCGCGGACGCACCGGCTTCGATTCGTAGCTCGCCGCGGAGACGATCCGGGGCACGTCGCGGTTGGACAGGGCGCGCTGCTCCTCCAGGCGGGCCTGCTCGAACTGGGCGACCAGGAACTTGTACAACTCGGTGTAACCGCTGATCTCCATCTGCAACTGGGTGTACTCGACGAACTTGGGCGGCTGGTCACGCATAATTTCAGCGAGTCCGTCTATCTCCCGCTGAAGGGACAGCTCCGTGGTTCGCAACTCCTCAAGCTGCCTGGTCATGTTTTTAATCTTCTTCTCCTGCAGATTCTCCTCCGCCGCTTCCAGGGAACGTTTCACCTCCAGGACCTGGGGGTGCTCCTCGGTGTAGTAGGTCAGGAGTTCGATCAGGCGCAACCGCAGGCTGTCAACCTGGGTCTCAAGCTGGGAGGTGGCGACGTCGTAGGTTGCCGCGGATCCGGGTATACCCAGGGCCGTTGCGGCCGCAGCTTCAGCGGAGATACCGGCTCCCACCATCTCGGCACTCTCCAGGAGCCGCTCCACCACCTGCCGCTGGACCTTGACCAGG
>DAOVLG010000096.1 GCA_030631385.1 Candidatus Coatesiibacteriota bacterium
GGCCCGGTGAGGATTTCTGTGAGCTGGCCTTCGGTGAGGGATTCCAGCCGGGCCACCACGGGCAGACGGCCCACCAACTCGGGAATCAAGCCGTACTTGATCAGGTCCTCGGGCTCGATGCGGGCTCGGGCGATGGCCTCCCGCTTGTCCTCTCTGGGGGCCTCGGTGAAGCCCAGGACCTGCTGGCCGGCTCTGCGCCCGACGATGTCGTCCAGGCCGTCGAACATCCCGCCGCAGATGAAGAGGATGTCCGTCGTGTCAACGTGGATGTACTCCTGCTGCGGGTGCTTCCGTCCGCCCTGGGGCGGCACCGCGGCCTCCGTCCCCTCGATGATCTTCAACAGCGCCTGCTGGACGCCCTCCCCGGAGACATCCCGCGTGATCGAGGGGTTGTCGGTCTTACGCCCGATCTTGTCTATCTCGTCAATGTAGATGATCCCCCGCCGGGTCCGCCCGACGTCGTAGTCGGCCGCCTGGAAGAGTTTCAGGATGATGTTCTCCACGTCCTCGCCCACGTAGCCGGCCTCGGTGAGGGTGGTGGCGTCGGTGATGGCGAAGGGCACGTCCAGCACCCGGGCCAGGGTTCTCGCCAGGAGGGTCTTACCGGTTCCGGTGGGGCCCACGAGGAGGATGTTGGATTTCTCCAGCTCCACCTCGGAATCGCCCAGATTATGGGCGATGCGGCGGTAGTGGTTGTACACCGCCACCGAGAGGATCTTCTTCACCCGGTCATGGCCGACCACGTAGTCGTCAAGCCGCTCCCGGAGCCCCTTCGGCGTCGGGACCTCCTCGAGGGTCTCTTTCAGATCGGGGGATGTCCGTCGCAGCGCGTTGGCCGAGATCTCGACGCACTCGTTGCAGATGTTGGCGTGGGGCCCCAGGATCAGTTGACTGACCTCGCTCTGGGGCCGACCGCAGAAGCTGCACGTCAGTTCTTTGTCCGCTTCCATAAAACCGGCGCTCCCCGGGGAAAGGCGGTGTTTAATCCGTAAACCCTGTTTCCACGACCCATCGCCGCCGATGAACCCCGTGCGGGTGGAGGGTTCCCCGGCGAACGGCTCAGATCTCCCGGCGCTCCAGGATCTTGTCCACCAGACCGTACTCCACCGCCTCCGACGCGGGAATGAAGTTGTCCCTGTCCGAGTCGGCGGTGATCTTCTTCACGCTCTGGCCGGTGTGCCTGGCCAGGATCTCGGTCAGGCGTTTCTTCAGGCGCTGGACCTCCAGGGCGTGGATCTCGATGTCCGAGGCCGGGCCCTGGAATCCACCCTGGGGTTGGTGTATGAGAAGGGTGGAGTTCGGCAGGGCGTAGCGCTTGCCCTTGGTCCCGCCGGCCACCAGCAACGCCGCCATACTCGCCGCCTGACCGATGACGTAGGTGGCCACGTCGGGTCGGACGAACTGCATGGTGTCATAGATGGCTAAACCCGAGGTGATGTACCCCCCGGGCGAGTTGATGTACAGGGAGATGTCCTTGGTGGAGTCGTCCTGCTCCAGGAAGAGGAGCTGGGCGATGACCAGGTTGGCCACGCCGTCGTCTATGGGGACTCCGATGAAGATGATCCGCTCCTTTAACAGGCGGGAGTAGATGTCGTAGGCCCGCTCGGTGCGTCCCGACTGCTCGATGACGATGGGGATAAGACTCATCCGGCCACCTCGTTTTAGGTTGGGGTCCAGACGGCTGCGCCTCCTTCACTCCCCGAGCGATTATAACACTAAGTCTTCAACCGGGGCAGGATTATATTTATGATATTATCGCTCGATTTCCTCTTGTTTAACGGATTCACCTCCCGACGCCTCTGTTTTTATGCTATACTTTTTTCGGTTTGGTGTGTTTTTTTTATTACCTATTCATAATGTTTAACTTACGAAGCCTATCAGAGGAAAACCAGCAAGGAGGAACTATGCGCCTGGTTGCATTATTCCTGATCCTCGTCACGGTTGGCGCCTTCGCGGTGACCCTCCCCCCCGACCGGATTATCGCCGATTACGAGAACGGGAAGCTCACCCGCTACGAGGAGCTTTCATACCTCGTCAAGTACCTCCGGGCCTACGACGAGGTCCCGGAGGAGTACAAGAACATCGAGGGCGTCGTCATCAGGTCCTACACGCCGTACCTGGTCTACGTGCAGGACCACCTTCTCGAGCTGAACGTGTCCCAGCAGGACGAGATCATGAGCTACATGTACCGTCCGCCCCAGTCGGGCTACCACCAATCCAGCCAGTACCCGATCCGCTTCCACTGGTACCAGTCCGGACAGCAGGACTACGCCGAAGATGGTCTCGGCTACGCCGATTACTCCTGGCACATAGAGACGGACGCCGACGACCCGGACCGCCTCTGGGAGCCGCCGCCCGATCTGGGCATGGGTGGGAGCAACCATTACGACTTCTACCTCGAAGAACTATCCGGTGGGATTATGGGCTACTGCTCCCGGGAGTTCCCCTACGGACCGACGGGCCGGTACGACTACACGAGCTGGATCGCCATTGATATAGATCTGTCTCCCAACGGTTACCGAGCGACGGTCTGCCACGAGCTGGCCCACGCGATTCAGTTCGGCGCCGACGCGGCGGAGGAGCGGATGATGGAGGCGGGCGCCGTCTACCACGAGGATATCGTCTACCCCGGTGCCGGTCACGACTACAGCATGTTGGGCGACTTCCAGGGCAAACCCTACCGCACCCTCATCTACTCCTCGGGCCACTGGCAGTACGGGGCCTGGATCTGGTACAAGTTCCTAGAGATCAACTACCTCGATGAGGATGGCTACTGGTACGACGAGATGTACCGGGAGAGCACCCAGCCCAGCTCCTACAACGACCCGAGTATCTTCGAGACCCTGACGGACCTGTTGGAGGACGAGGGAACGACCCTGACCGACGTCTGGCACCACTGCAGCGTCTGGCGCCTTTTCTCCGGGACCTACAGCGACGACTACCATTGGCCGGTGGACATCGGCGTCAATCTGTCCCACGCCTGGAGCCACACGGTCAACGACTACCCGGTCGAGGATCACGAGGTTCCCGATGACCGCCTGCCCCAGAAGATGGCGACGAACCTGATCTGGTTCTCCACCAACGAAGACCACGAGATGTTCGCCATCTCCTTCGATGGCCAGAACGAGGTGGGCGGCGAGCACCGGGTGTGGAAGGTCTCCGTGATCGGTATCCGCCGGGACAGCGGCGAGCCCGATGTCTGGGAAATGAACGTGGACAACGATTACAACTACGGCTCCCTCGTCGTCAGCGACTGGTCGCCCTACAAGAAGATCGCCATGATCATCAGCCAGTTCGGCGATAACCACCTCGACCCCGACGACCCGGATTCGAGCATGTGGGCCCGGGTCGGCACCTACACCTACAGCGCCTGGATCACCGACGTGGACGCCGAGGTGGTGGACTTCACCGGCCGCGCGGTGGACGAGGGCGTTCTGTTGACCTGGCGCGCCGAGGGTGACATCGCCGGCTACCACGTCTACCGGGGGTCGGAGAGGCTGAACAAACTTACACTCGATTCAAGCGCCGTCAGCTATCTGGACCGCGACGCCGAGGGCGGTGACTATTATCTGGGCGTCGTTGACCCGGCCGGCGTCGAGGTGCGCTACGGACCCGTCACCGTCGAGCCCGGCGAGACCGGTTCCCGGATGGTTAGTTTGGAGCAGAACTTCCCCAGCCCGGTCGTTGACACCACGACGATCCGCTTCACCCTCGCCGAGGCCGGTCCGGTCAGGCTCTCGATCTACGACCTCTCGGGCCGCCTGGTGGATACGCCGGTTGACACCGAGCTGGAGGCCGGTAACCACTCCTGCGTCTGGAACGCCTCGGGCCGCGCCGACGGCGTGTACCTCTACACCCTGGAAACCCCGCACGGCAAACTGACCCGACGCCTGGTGATCGCGCGGTAGGCCGGGATCAATCAATCCAGTCTGAGGGAGCCTGTGAAGGCTCCCCTTTTGTAGATGGGGAGAGGTGCACGAAGGTCCGGATCGAAAGTCCTTCACCGATGGTCTCTTAACCCATCGGTTGTGTTAAAATGTCTGATGACTTTTATCCTGGTAACGCATTGTGGATAAGGTAGATGTGATCGTCGTGGGGGCTGGCCACGCCGGCATCGAGGCCGCCCTGGCCGCCGCCCGGTTGGGTGCGGACGTCATCCTGGTCAACACCGACCTGGAGGATGTAGCCGGGATGCCCTGCAACCCCAGCGTGGGCGGAGTCGGCAAGGGCCACCTGGTTCGCGAGATAGACACCCTGGGCGGCGTTATGGGACGACTGGCGGACCGGACCAGCATCGGCACCCGGATGCTCAACACCAGCCGGGGGGCCGCCGTCCAAGCGCCGAGGGCCCAGTGTGACCATCGCTCTTACCGCCAGGCCGCCCGCGACCTGCTCTTCTCCACCGACGGCGTCCACCCCCTCCAGGGCCACGCAGCCGAGCTCCTCACCGACGGGGGATCGGTTCGCGGTGTGCGGCTGGAAACGGGTATCGAGCTACTGGCTCCCGGGGTGATCCTCTGCACCGGGACCTTCCTCGCGGGAGAGATATTCGTCGGGCTCAACCGATTTCCGGGTGGGCGGGACAACGCCCGGCCTGCAGAGGCCCTCTCCGAGAGTCTTCGCCGGATCGGGGTGGGACTGGTTCGCCTGAAAACGGGGACCTCGCCCCGCCTGGACGCCGCCACGGTGGAGACGGACCGGCTGGTTCGCCAGGACCCCGACGATCCGCCGCCGCGCTTCAGCTTTACCGGACCTCCACCGCCGGGACCCTTCCTCCCCTGCTTCGTCACCCACACCGGCGGGACGGCCCACGAGGTGATCCGCAACGGACTCGACCGCAGCCCCCTCTTCACCGGCATCATTGATGGGATTGGACCTCGCTACTGCCCATCCATAGAGGACAAGGTGGTCCGCTTCCCCCACCACGCCGAGCACCAGCTCTTCCTGGAACCCACGGGCCTTGACGGCGACGAGTACTACGTGTCCGGCCTGGCCACCAGCCTGCCCTACGGTGTGCAGAGGGCTATTCTGGGCGCGATACCGGGTCTGGAACGGGCGTGGATCACCCGCCCCGGCTACGCCGTGGTGTACGACTGCATCGAACCGGGACAGCTCCGTGGAACCCTGGCGGTGGACGGTATAGGTGGGCTATACGCGGCGGGGCAGGCCTGTGGCAGCTCAGGCTACGAGGAGGCGGCGGCCCAGGGCCTCGTCGCCGGGGTCAACGCCGTCCTGGAGCTCGACGGGCGCGATCCCTTCCTTCTGCGAAGAGATCAAGCCTACATCGGCGTCCTGGTGGACGACCTCGTCCACCGCTGGGGATCGGAGCCCTACCGCATCTTCACCTCCCGGGCGGAGCACCGGCTGCTCCTGCGTTGCGACAACGCCGACGAGCGCCTGACTCACCTGGGGGCGGAGCTGGGTCTGGTTGACCGGTCGGCCGCCCGGCGGACCGAGCTAAAGTACCGCTGGCGGGACGCCCTCGTTCGGTGGGCCGAGACACGCCGGTTGAAACGAAGCGATACCGAAAGGATCGGCGTCTCCGGGATGGAGGGCGCTACAGTGGCCGACTTCGTTCGCCGGGGGGAGGGGGATTATCCCATCATCGTCCGTGAGCTGGTGCTAGTCGCCGATTCGCTGCCCCGGGACCTTGCCGACGATCTGAAGGGAGGCGGCCCTTCGCAAGAGTCGCTGGCGGTGGCGCTGGTGGATATCCGCTACGCCGGGTATCTGGAGAAGGAAAAGGTCTCGTCCGAGCGGAGGACCGCCCTTTATCGCCTGGCCATCCCCGACGGGATTAACTACAAACGTATTTTGGGCCTGCGACGGGAGGCGGCCGAGCGGTTGGCGGAGAGGCGCCCCCGGTCGGTGGCCGAGGCGGGTTCCCTGCCCGGGGTCAACCCCCCGGACGTCACCTGCCTGGTGAGCCACCTCAAGCGTCTGGTGAACGTGCGCGGTCGAAAAGGCAAGGGGCGCAAGGCTTAGGGCCAAGACAGGGGGATAAGCCCTGATTATAAAGACTTGGGGGTTAAATCCGGTGGTTAAGGGACACCGACAAAGCGACTGACATGCTCGAGACCCTCTGGCAGAATTTTCTGCAATCGCTCTACATCCACCTGCCCTTCGCCCTTTTGGCGTTAATCCTCAGGTGGGTGAGCTTGTCCGGTTTCGTCGGCGGTCTGGGCCTCGGCTGGCTGGTGTTCATCGGTCTCGGCTGGCGGGGCTGGGTGGTGCTGGGGTGTTTCTTCGCCCTGGGAACCGGAGTCACGAAAATTGGGTACAGGAAGAAGGAGAAGTTGGGGTTGGCCCAGGAATCCAAGGGCCGAAGGGGGAGCAAGCACGTGGCCGCCAACTGCGCCCTGGCCACCCTGTTAGCCATAGCCGTCCTGCTCACCTGCGAAGCCTGGCCACTCGGCGGCGCCTTTCTCACGATGGCCTTCGTCGGCGCCCTGGCCACGGCGACCACCGACACCGGTTCGAGCGAGCTGGGCCAGCTCTACGGTAAAAAACCGATCCTGATCACCACCTTCAGCCGGGTGGAGCCGGGCACGCCGGGTGCGGTCTCCTGGCAGGGGACCCTGGGCGGATTCGTCCTGGCCGCCCTTCTGGGCGTTCTGGCCGCGGCCGTCGGGCTGATCCCCTGGGTTCTGGTGTGGATACCCCCCGTGGCCGGGCTCATCGGCGGCAGTTTCGAGAGCTACCTGGGAGCCCTGATACCCTCGGGTAAGCTCTCCAAC
>DAOVLG010000304.1 GCA_030631385.1 Candidatus Coatesiibacteriota bacterium
GGCCGCGCAGAATGTCCAGGGTGCATCCGAGGCAGATGGGCTCCCGGGTAAAATCGCCCGCCTCCTGCCGCGCCCGGAGCTCCCGGGCCTTTTTCCCGAGCCAGAGCGCGCCCAGGGGCCGCTCGGCCACGTTGCCGATCGACAGGGAGGCGTCGGGGTCGCTGCAGCAGAAGCCCACCTCGCCGTGGGCGTAGATCGTGGCCGAGTCGTAGATCTGGGGACAGGGTCGGTAACGGAGCTCGGGAACCGGTTTGGCGGGATCGAGGATGCGGTACTCGTGGTGGGCCGGGGTGAGCTCCAGGGTGATCCCGGCCTCCCGCCACTTGCGGCGTATGGCCTCCACCCGGTCCGAGGTCTCCGGCATGACCAGGGAGTTTATCTTGAAGACGGCGCGTGGGGCGAGCCTCCGGCGCAGACGTTCGGCGGCGAAGACGTTGGCCTCCACCACGTCGTGGTGTATGCCGACCATGATCTGCTCGTGGAGGGACACCTCGTCGCCCTGGTAGCTGACGGCCAGGCCGTCCAGCCCGGCTCGCCAGAGTTCGGCGGTGAGCTCCGGGGTGAGGAGCTGGCCGTTGGTGGTGATGTAAGCGAAACAGCGGGGCTGGCGCTGTTTCACCAGGGCGACCACCTCGGGTAGGTGTTTGTAGAGGAGCGACTCGCCGAAGAAGAAGAGGTTGGCCCGGTCAATCCCCCCCGGAGGCCAGTCCAGGATCACCTCCCGCACCAGCTCGAAGGGCATGTCGGTCTTGGTGCGGGTGAGGTAACGGTGGGGGCACATGGCGCAGCGGGCGTTGCAGCGGCTGGTGAGCTCGAGGTGGATGACGTTGGGGTAGTCCAGCGGCTGCTTGCGGCGCCAGGCCAGCCGGCGGCGGCGGTAGTGCAGGTAGTGGTGGCGACCCCGGGGGGTGAGGTGGCGGCGGCGGATCCGACCGAGATGGTAACCGGCCTTGTACTTCAGGTCGGACCAGCCCTCAAGGCGTAGAAGCTTTCCGGCGACGGCGCGGAACATATCCCTACTCCAGAGGTCGGCCCAGGAGGAGACGGTAGTAATCGCACAACCGGTAGGCGATGCGGCGGTTATCGTAGTGGGTCCGGATCATCTCCCGCCCCCTTCTATTCTCACCGGCTTCCAAGGCTTTCAAAGTCATGGTGAGCAGCTCGTCGTCGCTACGGGCGAGATAAACATGTGGGAAAGGCTGCGTCCAGACGACCCTCCGGCCGTAGCCCAACGCCTCCAGCACCATCCGGGCCAGTCCGTCGCGGCGGGTGGGCCGGACCAGGACGCGACTACGGGCGTACGCCGGGCGCATGTCAGTCAACAGACCGAGGTGCTCCCAGTTCGGCGGGGTATCGGCGGGCGGCTCCTCGGCACCGCAGGAGTAGAACTTTACCTCGGGCAGGCGTCGGGCCAGCTTTACCAGGCGCGAGACACCGTAAAGCTCCCGCCCGGTGGAAGGCGTGTAGCAGAGGACCGCCGGCTCGGCGGGCCAGCGCAATTCCTCCACCCGGAGGTGCTCGGAGAGGTTGGGCAGGTGGCGGGCGGCGATCCCCAATTCAGCCAGCTCGTCCACCAGCGGCCGGTGCACCGCCAGGTGGAGGTCCACGAAGCGGACCGCGACCTTCCAACCGGAACGACGCGGCCGGGTGGCCAGGCGCTCCACGTCGGAACCGATCCAGTGGGCCACGGTCCGCCGGCCCAAGAATTTGGCGATGATGAAGCCCCGCCAGGCCATCGGCGGGAAGAAGACGTGCAGGATGTCCAGACCGGCCAGCGTCCCGGGAGTCAACTCGGTGACCTCCCGCGCGTCCAGGCCGATCGCCCGCAGCTCCCGGACGAGGAATCCGGGGGCCTCCTCCATGCCGTAAACGCCGATTTTGACCGATCGAGTCATCAGCCGCCGAAGTCGCACCCCACTAGGTGGCGGGTCTCGAAGGCGGAAAAGCCTCCGGCTCGGTGACCTGCGTACAACCGATGAAAATAAGGTTGCAGGCGAAGATAACAAACAGCGGCGTGCGCATCTCACCCCCGTGTAGAAATTGCACGCACGGATCACGTTGCCCCAACACCGGCGGTGGCACAGTTTTTGCGCAAATAAACATCCAACCAGTCCGCCGGGCCTCGTTATGCAAAAACCTGTGCCACCGCCTCCACCGTCGTACAGCTCTTACGTCATTCATTATCCGACGTCCCCTCGCCCCTCTGGGGAGGTGCAGTCGCCCACGGGTTAGGGTGAGGGGGTAGAGCGGGGTTTCTACGCCCCGCCTCATAAACGTGGCCGCTCTGGGATGGGTGCGCTCGCGTGGGTAAACCAACGAACGGCGACGATCTTCCCCGCGGAACCGGGATGCAACGCCCGGCGTTGCCGGTCGCCCGTGGAAGGGTGACCCTACATTGACGGAGCCAAACGCGGCGGCCTCACGCAATACACAAAAGACAAGGGGTTTCAACCCCTTGCTTCCTTGATAAGATGCTATGTTCTTATCACGCGGGGGGAGGAAACCGGTTAAAGCTTGCCGATGTATCATTTTCAGCGTCCGGCTCACTCGACGATGGAGGCGGCGACGACGTTGTGGATGCGGGCGCGCACCTCGTTGAAGGCGCTCTGCCTCCCGTCGGGGTGCAGGCGGTGGGCCAACAGGATCACGAAGAGGTCGTTCTCGGGGTCCATCCAGAGGCTGGTGCCGGTGAAGCCGGTGTGGCCGTATGCGCTCGCTGAAAGGAGGTCTCCGGCGGTGCAGAACTCCTCGGAGTGGAGGTCCCAGCCCAGGCCGCGGCGCACGGTGGAGTTGACCCGCAGGTGCTCCTCGGTCATCCGACGGACGGTCACCGGTGAGAGGATGCGCGTGTCGCCGTAAACCCCGCCGTTCAGGAGCATCTGGGCGAAGACGGCCAGGTCGTCGGTCAATTCAGCCAGGAAGCACCTCTGCCTGAAGGCGTTCTGTTAAGATGCGAAGACAAGTGCGCTATCAAACTGGACGACACCTATATGGTGGTGGATGCCGGAACTGAGTTTTCGGTAACCCCTTCGGCTAACAGCACCGGATTATATGTTGCGACAGGTACTGTGTATTATTCAATAAACGA
>DAOVLG010000177.1 GCA_030631385.1 Candidatus Coatesiibacteriota bacterium
GAGGAACCTTACCAAGGCTTGACATCCTGAGAATCCCGCAGAAACGCAGGAGTGCCGCAAGGAACTCAGTGACAGGTGTTGCATGGTTGTCGTCAGCTCGTGTCGTGAGATGTTCGGTTAAGTCCGTTAACGAGCGCAACCCCTATCCATAGTTGCCATCAGGTAATGCTGGGAACTCTATGGAGACCGCCGGTGATAAACCGGAGGAAGGTGGGGATGATGTCAAGTCAGCATGGCCCTTACGCCCAGGGCTGCACACGTGCTACAATGGTCGGTACAAAGGGTAGCCAAGCCGCGAGGTGGAGCAAATCCCACAAAGCCGGCCTCAGTTCGGATTGGAGTCTGCAACTCGACTCCATGAAGGCGGAATCGCTAGTAATCGCGGATCAGCATGCCGCGGTGAATATGTTCCCGGGTCTTGTACACACCGCCCGTCATATCACCCGAGTCGGGTGCACCCGAAGTCCGTGACCCAACCGTAAGGAGGGAGCGGCCGAAGGTGTGTTCGGTAAGGGGGGTAAAGTCGTAACAAGGTAGCCGTACCGGAAGGTGCGGCTGGATCACCTCCTTTCTAAGGAGAAGGGGCCAGCCAGGGGGGCCGTTAAACCGGCGCCTCAATAAAAAGCTGGATTAGAGGAGTCCTCTATAAACCTTTTCCAGGTCGATCGCGTCACCCGCCCCAAAAGGGGCGAATAAAGACTGAACTAACGGTCCGGTCCCTACCAGCTTTCAAAGAACCTAGCACGGTTGGATAAAAAAGGCCGCCCGGTTGGGCGGCTTTTTTTACAAATTGAACACTATGTGCTTCCATCATTCTAGTTGTCTTGTGCTATAATTCCCTTAAGAGAGTTGTAAAAAGTGACATGCATATTACAACACAAAAAGAACAGTTTAGTTATGCTTATATTCGAGCTGTAGCAACAGTAGCTGGCATTTCCATAACTAGACCAGATGTAGACGACGATAAAGTTGATCTTTTATTAAAAAGAACAGGAGGAAACGGTAAATTGAAATCACCTCAATTTGATGTTCAAGTTAAGTGCACACATACAATAAGTCCAGACGATGAAGAGTTTAAATATGAAATGGATGTAAATGATTATAATTACCTTATCAATCAATTTATGTATCCAAGAATTGTGATAATAGTAATAGTACCAGAGGATGTAAATGACTGGCTTGAGCAATCAAATAACGAACTTGTTCTTAGACATTGTGGTTATTGGTTATCCCTAGAAGGAAAAAAACGATCAAATAATTTAAGAACGCTAACACTAGAAATACCTAAGATAAATATCTTTACTGTAGATACTCTAATAAACTTAATGGATAAGGTTGCACAGGGAAAACGATTATGAAATATATCATTAAAGATAAAGATATGCTTAACTCAATCGATCCTATTGATATTGAGGATTATGTAAAATCTGAGGGATGGAATCAAGTTGGTGATATCAAAGATCGTTTTTCGATATGGTTAATTGCAATTGATAACCGAGAGTACACTATTAATATACCCGTAAGGAGCACATTCGGTGATTATGCTCTAAGGGTAAGCGAAATACTTAAGATTCTTGAAGGAACCACGGTTAAAACACAGTTACAACTTTTTAAAGATATTAAATTATCCTCTGCTGATGTTATTCGTGTGTGTTCTAAGGCAGGTTTAGAAGACGGTTGTATTTATCATGAAGATTTATCGTTATTGATTGAAGAATCACACAAAATGATGCTATCAGCTGCATCATCAGCTGATTCACCTAAAGCAGTACTTGGGCCTAGTCAGACAAAACAAGTTAAAGAATATATGTCTAATGTAATATATGGACAATCTGAGCTCGGTAGCTACGTACTACCAATCATATCAAGAATACCAAGGAAATTAGAAGGTAAAGAAGGCCAATTAGTGGAAGAAAGCGTAGATGTACCTTTTCCCAGAATGGTAACTCGCATTTTATCAAGATCGTTATCAATAATATACGATATTACACAAAGAGATACTGCCGTAATCAAACAGTTTGATAAAGTACGCATGATAAAAAGTGGCGTAAGTGCTAATTTATGTGAATCAATTGCAAAGCTTTCAGGTGTACCTGGACAAAATATTGAAGCTAAAATTGATTTAACTTGGTCAAAGGGCTATCCAAAACCTGATCATCTTGATAAGTCCTTCGTATTTTCTTCGAGGAAGTCTACATTAATTATGGATATTGCTAATGGCTTTCGTGAAACACGACCAGTAAAACAAATTAAGCTACCTGGTAAAGTTATTCGATTGCATAAGGAAAAAGAAGGTGAAGATACAATACGAGAAATTGTATTATTCACACATGTCAGAGGCCAATCTAAAAGGGTTTATATGAAACTAGACGAGGAATCTTATAATAATGCTATAAATGCACATCAAAACGATGATGTAATAATAGTGAAAGGTGATTTGGCTTTTGAGAGTAATAGGTATCATCTTAATAATCCATTTATTATAGATGATTCATTACAAACAAGAATTCCACACATTGAGGATTACACTGAAACAGCAGAAGGGGGTTATATAATGTACCGTTGTGGAGAAAAACCAGGAAAGGGCACATACATTTGTGTGAAGTGTGGGCAGAGAGTAAGGTTGGATGATGATTCCGACTCTCTCCCGCCGTGCCCTAGTTGCCAGGGGTGTGATTACCGGAGGGCATAGGTAATCACTCACTTACGTTAAAAAAAGACGGTCCTAGATGGACCGCCTTTTTGATGCTGTGGCGCATCAATACTGCGTGTAGTAGAAATAGTACGACTCGCCGACGCCCACATCGAAGCCGTTGACGTACACGTAGGGGGTCACCGGCAGCTCGCCCATCAGCGGCGGCGAGGCCAGCGGGATCGAGCGGTAGCGGTCCTCCTCGGCGAAGACGAGCCCGGTGGAGTAGACGGCCAGAGCCGGAGCAAAGGTGCCGAGGACGAGCACCGCGCTAACAACGTACAACAGGGGCTTTTTATCCGACATGGTCGGCCTCCGGGAAGTTACGCAACGTACAAATATTCAACCCAGTTTAGCTTATCGGGGACGGATTTGTCAGGTGGAAAGGCGATGCGGCGCCGGTTGGGGTATAATCGCTCCGTATCCTGGCTCCCATCTTTATCTTAGCCCTGATGCATCCGAACGATAAAGACACCATCGTCGCCCAAGCCACGGCCCCGGGCCGGGGTGCGCTTGACATCGTGCGTCTCTCCGGGCCGGATTCGGCGAAAATCTGCGCCGCCTTCCTCGATCCAGATCCCCAAACAAAACCCGCCCGCTATAACTATACCGCCCGGGCCAAGGGTCTTAAGGGTGTCTTGGACCGGCTGACGGCCGTCCGCTTCGAGGCCCCGAGGAGCTACACCGGTGAGGACGCCGTGGAGCTATACTGCCACGGCGGCGGCGCCATCGCCCGCAGGCTGGTGGAGCTGGCGGTGGAGGCCGGGGCGCGGGTGGCCCTGCCGGGCGAGTTCACCCGCCGGGCCTACGAGGCGGGCAAGCTGGACCTGTTGCAGGCCGAGGCGGTGGGGGCGCTCGCCGGAGCGCGGTCCGTGGCCGGCGTGCGCCTCTTGGAGCGACAGCTCGGCGGGGCTTTGTCCAAAAGGCTCTCTGGCATCCGCGAGAGGTTGATCGAAATTTCAGCGAAACTGGAGGCGGAGCTGGCCTATCCCGACGACGTGCCACCCACCCCGGTTGAGGAACTATCGGCGGGTATAAAAGAGATACGGGATGAGCTCGTCGAGCTCGCCGGGACGGCGGTCTTCGCCCGGGCGGCAATCTCCGGCGCGGTCGCGGTTCTCATCGGAGCGCAGAATGTAGGCAAGAGCTCCATCTTCAACCGCCTTTTAGGGGCCGAGGCCGCCCTGGTCACCCCGACGCCGGGTACGACCCGCGACGCCCTTTCGGGTGAGTTGGCGCTCGGAGAAGTTTTTGCCAAGCTCTACGACACCGCCGGGCGTCCCGAGCTGTGGCGTGACGAAATTACCGCCCTGGCCGCCGAGCGGGCCGCAACCGCCGCTGGCGCAGCCGATCTCTTGCTCCTCGTCGTCGAGGCCACCGACCCGGTCGTACCCATTTGGGCCAGGAAGGAGATCGGGAACACACCCACCCTGGCGCTGGTCAACAAGGCTGACCTCGTTAGTGAAAAAGAGGCCGTTGACGCGGCGGGAAAGATCGTAACCGATCTGGGCCTGTCCCCCGAGTCGGTCCTGGTCGTCTCGGCGAAGACGGGCCGTGGGCTGGAGAAGCTCCGGGAAAAGATGTCCGGGTTTTTGGCACCGCCCGACGTGGGCCTGGCGCTCACCTCGGCGCGGCAGGCGGACGGCGTGAACCGCGCGATTGCTTCACTGGCCGGCGCTCAAAAGGCCCTGGAGGGCTCGGTCTGGGACGCCGCATCGGTGGAATTATCCACGGCGCGCGGGGCACTGGAGGAGGTGCTGGGGCTGGTGACCGATGAGGAGGTGCTGGGGGCGATTTTCTCCACATTCTGTGTGGGGAAGTAGGCCGGCCCCGCTGCGTTTTCCCTCTCCCTGTGGGAGAGGGATAAAGGGTGAGGGCTGCCTTTATAAAACGGGCAGGGTACGGAGCGACCGTCCTCCGATTATTGACCGATGTAGCGGCCCCTGGAGCGGGCCGCCGAATAATTAAATAGATCCGGCGACAGGGTTAGGTAAATGTAGGTGAGGACCTTCAGGTCCTCCCGTTTGTGCATCCTGCCTTTTTTACAAAGATGTTTAAATTTACAGAGTTCTATCTGTTGGGTGGTGGATGGTTAGTACGATGGCCAGGGTCATCAGCCCGATGCCTAAGAGTATAAACAATATACCCTCAGCACGACCTCGCATACCGCCTACAGAATCTAAAGCTACTCCCCCGAAAGCCATGATAAAAATGCTTATAATGATACCCGGAAACTTCTTCCACTTCTTCATGACTTCACTCCTGTCGTTTTTTCACTTAAAATGCACGGAGAATAGCTAACTTAATCAGTTTACCCCCCCCCCCGCACCTGTCAAGGAAAAAGTTTCCATAAAAGCGGGCCGACCTAAAGGTCGGCCCCTACGAC
>DAOVLG010000093.1 GCA_030631385.1 Candidatus Coatesiibacteriota bacterium
CAGCCCGCCATCAGGACGAGGGCGATCCAGGTGGTGGCTCGTACCCCGAAGACGACGGCCGTGGTCCGCTCGCCGGCCTCCCGATCACCGTCCACGTCCATCGTGGTGGTGTTGGCGAAGACCGCCCCCACGGCCAAGATGTAGGGCAGGCTGACCTTCAGGAAGCCCAAGGTGAGGGGCAGGACGACCACGTATCCCACCGCCACGTTCAAGAGACCGTTTCCCAGCCCGTTGGCCAGGACGTCCAGGACGGGTCTTCCCTTCAGCTCGAAGGGGGGCGTGTTGTAGAGGAAGCCGAGGAGGATGCTGACCAGGATGACCCAGAGGTAGGTAAAATTCCAGAAATAGATGCAACTCGCCAGGGCGAGTCCCTGGACGATCCCCTGGTAAATCCAGGCCTTTTTCAGTGAAACGTAACCATCGCAGATGAGGAGGAGCTTCCGGTTCTTCCGGTCGGTTTCCTGGTCGTGGATCTGGTTGTTGAGATAAATCCCCCCGACCAGAAGGGTGAAGGCGATGAAAACGACCGCCAGGTCGAGATCGGGGTGGAGCTGGTCGAGCCAGCGGTAGGCGCCGATAGCCTCCAGGGCGTGGTAGTGCCCCAGGAGAAGAAAGAGCCAAACCGGGATGAGGATCATCGGACGGAGGAGGAAGAAGTAGTCGAGGACGCAGAACCAGCGGGGCAACCCGAGCCCCTGGTTGGTCTTGGGCCGGGCGAAAGGAACCTTTCCCTCATCGTAGGGGTATTTATCCAATACCACTCCGCCGTCAGAAAAAGCCGCCACCCCGGCGTAACGGCTCACCGAAAAGGATCGTTTATCGGTATTGCTGGAGCGGGGTACCGGGCTCGAACCGGCGACGTTCAGCTTGGGAAGCTGACATTCTACCACTGAATTAACCCCGCCAAAGCTCCTTATAACACAGCGTTTTTCCAGTGTAAAGCTCAAAATTGTAATGGGCACCGGTTCCTGCTATACTTATCCAATTTGAGCGTGAGATATACTCAAACCCAAGATTTACTCGTTTCTAATGCAGCTCGGCCTCAACAGTGCCGAGCGGAAGCCACCCGGAGGGTAGAGAGATGAAGAAGCTATTTGCGCTACTCGTGCTTCTCCCGATCCTGGTTCTGGCACAGGATTGGGCCGGTATCCAGCGCACAACCTACGAGGCGCAGACCCCCATGGACAGGGGCGGTGTGGGCATAACGAACTGGGGTGAGCGGACCATCTCGGCTACCGGCATCGGCGTCGTCTCCGACAATCCGCTCAACGCCGCCCGCGAACGCGCCAACGCCATGCGCGCCGCCAAGATCGTCGCCCTGCGCGACCTGTTGGAGCAGGTGAAGGGGGTCCAGATTACTTCCACCACCACCATCCACAACTTCGAAACGATAGACGACACCATCATCGCCCGCGTCTCCGGCGTCGTTCGGGGCGCCTACGAGGTCGGTAGCCCCCGCTACATGAGCGACGGCAGCATCGAACGGACCTTCGCCATCAGCCTGGACGGCCAGCTCGCCGACGCCGTGTTGATCGAGGATTACAACATGACCCCGCACCCCGGTGGGGGCGAGAACACCGGCCTGATCATAGACGCCTCGGGTCTGGGCGCCATGCCGGCCATGAGCCCCACGATCGTCAATCAATCCGGTGACGTCCTCTACGGTCCGATGAACGTGAGCCGCGACTACGCGGTCTCCGTAGGCATCGTGGGCTACGCGCGCAGCGTTGACGAGGCCCGAGGGGGCGACCGCGTCGGGGTCAACCCCATCGTCATCCGGGCGGTGGCCGTGTCCGGAGCGGCCAAGTGCAACATCGTCGTCAGCAACCCCGACGGATCGAAGATTCCTTACGTCAGCGGCATCGCTGATTGCCGGGTTACGATCGTCCTTTAAGCAATTACCCAGACGAAGGGATTATGATGAAAAAGCTACTAATCGGGTTCACCATCTTCGTCGTCCTCTTCCTCGTGGCGGGTTGCATAAGGGGCGGCGAGACTCCGATGGATACTCCGGGGACCCACGTGGCGACCGGTCACAAGTACCTGGAGAACCGCCAGTACGACGCCGCCATCTCCGCCTTTGAGAAGGCCATTGACCTCGATCACCGCTTCGCCGCCGCCTACTCCGGTATCGGCTACGTTTACCTGCGCCAGAGTGAGGACGCCACCGGCGAGACCCGCAAGGGCCTCCTCGACAAGGCGGTGGATATGTTCAACAAGGCGATGGGTTACGACGTGGACGACATCTACGGTAAGATAGGCAAGGCTCGGGTCATGATCGAGAAGGGCGATGCCCGCAACGCGCGGCTTCTCGCCAAGGCGGCCGCTCAGGAAGACAAGGAGAATCTGCAAGGCGCGTTATGGTGGGGCATCACCGCCGGCTGTGTCGGCGATTGGGACGAGGCCGACTACGCCCTCTCCCGCGCCAACGAGATAGACTCGACACACCCCGAGGTTCAGGCCGCCTGGGACCGCCTCGCCATGGCCAAGCGGCTGATGCAGGGCGTGGATGACCAGAATTACCGCGCCATCGCCTTCAACTACCGGATCGGCCGGGCGGATGCCGCGGCTCTCTATGCGCGCGAGCTGGACCTTACGCGCCTGGAGCGCCGATCGGTGACGAGCTACGGCGGCCCCACCTTCGTCGGTCCCGGAGAGCCCGATACCGGTGCAATATCCTACTATGCGACCGACATCGCCGAGCACTGGGCGCTCTCCGAGATCAATCTCTGCATCGAGACCGGTCTGATGGAGCCGTACCCCGACGGCAGCTTCCTGCCCGACGCCAAGCTCAACCGCTCCGAGTTCGCCATGCTGGCCGCCAAGGTGCTGTCGTTGACCACCGGCGACCCAGAGCTGATGACCCGGGGCATGACCGGTACGAGCGTCTTCAAGGATGTCCGGGCGGACAATTTCGCCTACGGCGCCATCATCGCTTGCACCACCCGGGGGATCCTCTCCGCCGACGCCGACGGCTACTTCCGGCCGCTCGATTTCATCGCTGGGACCGACGCCGTGAACGCCGTCCGCACCGTGGAGACGATCCTCGCCCACTACTAGGCTTTTCGGGGGTCGGACCGGCGCCGACCCCCATAAGACTTCAACCGTGGCAACGGGCGGACAGGCCGCCCAACGGCCGAGGAGTTATGATGCGTAAGTACCCCCTTATTTTACTTGGAGCGTTGCTGGTCATGGCCGTCGCGGGCCAGGCCCAAGACACCGTCACCGTCCGGAGCACCGGCCTGGGCGTAATCTACTCGGGTGACATCGCCAAGGCCCGAGACGACGCCGTCAAGGATGCGATTCGGAACGCCGTCGAGCAACAGACGGGCATGTTCCTGGACTCCCAGACCATGATCGAGATGTTCGAGACTCTGGAGGATTCGATCTACGCCCGCGCCACCGCTTACGTCCTCAATTACCGGATCATCAGAGAGGGCTACGGCTCCTTCGAGAACTCCTACGAGGTCGAGGTCGAGTGCACCATTGCGCGGAGCATGCTCCAGGCCAAGCTCGACGAGATGGACGTCCGAACCCTGACGGCCCTCATCGGCAACCCGCGGATCATGATGATCGTCGAGGAGGAGAATCTGCTGGAGGGCTACCACTACTACTGGTACGATTCCCTGGATATGGGCACCACCGAGATGACGCTCCAGGAGATCTTCCTCGAGAAGGATTTCCCTCTCGTGGACGCGGCCCAGGCTCGCCGGAATATTGATCGCGACATGGTAAAGGCCGCGCTGACCGGCGATCCCTTAGCCGCCGCCGAGATCGGGCTCCAGTACGGCGCCGAGTACGTCCTCACCGGGAAGGCCGTCGTCAAGGGCTCCGAGATCATCGCCTACGGCGTCACCGCCGGCTCCGGGATGAAATCCTACCAGGCCACCTGCAACATCAAGGTCTACGAGACGGACACCGCCTCGCTGATCGCCTCCACCTCGAAATCCGACAAGACGGCCCACACCGACGACCTGACCGGAGGCAACGAGGCGCTGCGCAAGGCGGCCAAGGCCGCGGCCAACGTCGTAATCGGCCAGATTCTAAAGGACTGGTCCCTCCGGGCGGCCACCGGTTCCACGGTCCAGATGACCGTCTACAACGCCGACAACACCACCCTGACCAAGCTCCAGGCCTGGCTGCGTGAGCACATCCGCGGCGTGGAGAACGTCATCGTCCGCAGCCACTTCGGCCTGACGGCCAAGCTGGAGATCGCCTCGGACTACGATGCGGCCCAGATCGCCAAGGAGATCAACTACAAGCCGCGCACCGAGGGCGACTTCGAGGTCATCGTCTACGGTCAGACACGCAACACCGTTGACATCGCCATCGCTCCCAAAGGCGAGGAACCGCCCGAAGAGGGCGAGTAACCGGCGGGCGTTGCCGCTTAGTTAAAAACGGTTTCACCCAACCTACGAGCATGGAGGACTTTCATGCGTAGAATCATACTATTAACCTTCGTCCTGGTGCTGGTCCTGGCTGGGGTTTCCGGCGCCATGGAGATGCGCAAGCGTATCGCCGTATCCGAACTCGAGGACAAGGCCGGCAGCTCCTACAACGTGGGGACCGGTCTGGCCGATGTGCTGACCACGGCCCTGGTGAACTGCGGCAAGTTCCAGGTCTTCGAGCGCGAGCAGCTCGCCGCGGTCATGGAGGAGCAGGCTCTCGGCACCAGCGGTCTGGTGACACAACAGACCGCCCCGGAGATAGGCAGGCTCCTGGGTGTGCAGGCCATCGTCTACGGCGCCGTCACCGAGTTCTCCTCCCAGAAAGACGAGGTCGGCCTGGGCACCTTCATGGGCGGCATCGGCTTCGCCCGCGTCACGGTGCGCGTCGGCTTGAACATCCGCATCATTGACACCACCACCGGCGAGATCATCTTCAGCCACGAGGCCACCGGCGAGGAATCGGAAGCCGGCGGCATACTGATGACCCCGGGAATGGTGATCGGCAAAGGCTCGGAGTGGGACAACACCCTGGAGGCCAAGGCGGCCAGGCAGGCCATTGATGCGATCGTGGATGCTATCGTCATCAAGCTCAGGGACGTACCCTGGACCGGCGCCGTGGTAAAAGCCGACGGGGAGAAGGTCTACATCAACGCCGGTATGGCCTCCGGTATCGAGACCGGGATGGAGTTCAGGATCTACCAGAAGGGCGAGGAGCTCATCGATCCGGTAACCGGTATCTCCCTGGGCGCCGAGGAGACCCTCATCGGCACCGTCCAGGTGATGGAGGTCAAGGAGAAGTACAGCATCTGCCGGGGCACCGCCGGCGGCGGCTTCTCGGCCGAGGACATCGTCCGGGAGAACCCCTTCTACTGATCAACCCCCGAACAAGGATGAGGTTTCGAGGACCAGGTGAACCGGCGAAGACGCTACCAGGCCTGATAAGCATCCTGTCCCTAGCGGGGTGTCTATTCATCCAGAGCGCCCCCGCACCGAGGATAGATCGGCTCCTCGTGGTTGATCTGCGACCCGGATACGGGGTGAGCGAGGAACAGGCCAGCGGTGTTGAGAACATGCTGGCCGAGCGGATATCCCTGTTGCCCGGGATCGTACCCCTCACCCGGAGGGACCTTACCAAACAACTCGGGGGGACCGTCGCCCTGGGTGAGGAGTACCGGGAACCGGGTTCCCTGGCACGACCGGTCCTCACCCTCCCGCCGGACCTGCAGCGGATGTGTCCCCAGCTCTACCTGATCGGCGAGCTGCGCGCCTTCGGGCGTACCGAGGGTGTGGGTGAGATCGGATTCCAGCGGGACGAGGCCGTGGTAAAGCTAAACGCCAGGCTGTACCTGGCAATAACCGGCGAGTTCATCACCGAGATGGAGACCGAGCACGCCTACACCCAGAGCAACAGCAATCCCTGGCGGCCCGGGATTGTGATAGGCCCGAACGAGGAATTCCTGAACACCCTCGAGGGTCGCGCCTCCCAAGGGGCGGTTGAGCGGATGATGGAGGGACTTGAGTCTTCCGTAGTCAATACCCCCTGGTCCGGCAGGATAGACGACGCGGACGGCGAGATGGTGATCCTGCCCATCGGCTTCGAGCAGAACGTGGTACCGGGCGATGTGTTCATTATCTACGGACCGTCGGACATCCGGGGTGAGCGGGGAAACCGGATCGGCAGCGTGAGAATCGAAAGCACGGGTCCGCACGAGTCGCTCGCGAGCCCCATCTCCGGGGGCGGCTTCCAACCCGGACAGCTGGTCGTTCAGGAATTGTAAGCACGAAAACGTCCCCCGAGGGGGTTTTTAAGATGATGAAGAGAGTCCTGCCCCTGCTCTGTCTCCTTCTCGTTACCACCGCCCTGGCTGGTGCACAGATCACCTACATGGTGGGTAGCGTGAGCGTGTTCCGAGGCGGGAGCAGCTTTTCCGCCTCCCTCGGCTCGCGATTGAAGGGCGGCGACATCGTCAAGACCCGGGACCGATCCAGGGTCGAGATCACCTTCGACGGCGGCTCCCTCGTCCGACTCTCCTCGAACTCCGAACTCACCCTCGAGCGCTCCTCGACCAGCGGACTGGCGACCAGCACGGTGATCTCCTCCACCGGGGGAAGGCTCTGGTCAAACGTCACCCCCTTCACCAACGCCGACAGCAACTACATAGTCAAAACCCCGACGGCCACGGCGGCGGTAAGGGGCACCATCTTCCGCACCGACATCTACTACGACACCTCGACCCTTTTACGGGTGTACGAGGGCAACGTCGAGATGTGGAACCCGATGGCCGCCATCGAGGGACCCCATTTCTGGGAAACCGAGGGCACCGAGGGTGAGACAGGTTCGCAAGAACGCCACGAGGGTGTCGGTCCACACGAGGTCTCCGGTCCCATCGATGTCTCCGAGGACC
>DAOVLG010000318.1 GCA_030631385.1 Candidatus Coatesiibacteriota bacterium
CTTGCCCATGCCGTGGAAGTCCTACGTGGACAATTGACTGAGATTGCGCGCGAAGTGACGGCGCAGGTGCTGACGCTCATCGAGCAGGATCTGGCTGCACGCAAGGCGGCAGCGGCAGAACCCCCCCATGGTGAGTCGGGAAACTAGGCGCCTAGCGGCGGGTCTCCACCTCACCGAAGAGCTCGGGCCTACTGGAGACGATGTCGTCGCCCCGCGAGGTGCCGACCCCGACCAAAAAGGCGTCGTCCAGGTCGGTCAGAAAGAGATCGTAGCCCTCGTCAATGGCGTCGGCGCCCATGGACTTGCAGAAGCAGTGTTCGTCGGGGATGCAGCTGGTGGCGACGATCACGATGTTCTCGCGCCGGGTGAAGTAGTAGCTGTCCACGTAGCTGCCGGCGAAGATGTTGTCCAGGGTCTCCAGGGCGTGCATGCCGCAGGCGTGGATGCCGAAGAGGACGATCCTTTCGTCCAGACCGGCGGTGGGTGCCGAGTACCCCTTCTTTGCGTCGAAGCCGAACATGACCTCGGTGGGCCGGTAGAAAAACTTCTTGGCCGGAATGATGGTGCGCAGGGCGCTGTACTCCAACCTCTCGATCTCGGTGTACGGCTCCCAGCGGTAGGAATTTTTCCCGAGCCTCACCGGTACGTACACCTCACCCCACCCGCGCAGGATCTCCAGCAGGGTGGGGAGGTGCTCCTTGGGCATCCGGAGGACCTTCATCGGCGGTCCCTTCCACTTTCTAGTTTAGACAGGTATCTTTGGGGGATTATCACACGTTTAAGAATCAGTGTGGAAGTAAGCCTCTTTTGTAGGTTAGCACCTCGGTTGATGCGGAACGATCTCCGGCGGCTGGGGTCGAGCGCCAGGCGCTGGCGGGACGCTCAAGACCCCGCCCTATGCTTGGCGATTGTCATAATCGTTGGGCGGGTTACGTGGTTACCAATCCCCCATTTTCACCGGTTTTTCATCCCTCACCCCAACCCTCTCCCCCAAGATGAGGGGAGGGATAATACGACGATTGATCGGACTTAATCAAAGGTCTCAGGAAATACAACGGTAGTTGCACACCGGGCGCTTGGCGGTCCTTTGTTCCTGCTATCCGCCATATCGTATCCTGATCCGACGGCCGATGGCGTACCCATACTTGCTGCATCTATTCGAGATAGGGCACTGCGACCTGTTCACCTGAGGTGATGGTCTCATTTGGATTATACCAGAGCCGCCGCTCCGGCTAAGGTTGTTTCCCCCATTTCTCGACTATTATGGTAGGCTATTCGGCGGCCTTTGTCAAGCTCGTGGGGTGTCTGAGTTCTGTCCCATTACCGGTCTGGGTCGCCCGGCTGGCGTTACCACCCCTTTGCTGCTAAACTCGAAACGACCTCGAAATTGGAGACAAATGGCTGATGAGGAGAATAAACCGAGGGCCGTGGGGCTCTTCTCCGGCGGGCTGGACTCGATCCTGGCGCTCAGGCTCGTCGCCCTCCAGGGGGTACGGGTGACCGCCCTTCACATGCGCCTGCCCTTCTCGGGTGACTCGGGGGTGGACGAGCTGGAGGGGCTGGCCCGGGGGCTGGGGGCCGACGAGTTCATCCTCTACCGACCCGGGGAGGAGTTCTGCCGCATCCTCGCCCGGCCCCGGTACGGCTACGGCAAGAACGCAAACCCCTGCGTTGACTGCAAGCTGATGCTGATGAAACGCGCTAAGGGGTTGATGGAGGAGCTCGGCGCCGATTTCGTCTTCACCGGCGAGGTGCTGGGGGAGCGCCCGATGAGCCAGCGGCGTCAGGCGATGGACATCCTCGAGCGGGAGAGCGGCTTGGTCGGCCGGTTGTTGCGGCCTCTGTCAGCCGGGCTTTTACCCATGACGGAGCCCGAACGTACAGGTATCGTGGACCGCGAGAAACTGAAGGACTTCCGCGGGCGCGGCCGAAAGCCACAGATGGCGCTCGCGGACGAGCTGGGCGTCTCCGCCTACCCCAGCCCGGCGGGGGGGTGCCTCTTGACCGACCCCGTCTTCGGCCGCCGGGTCTTCGAGCTCCTCGAGCATGACGGTTGCACCGTCGGAGGCCTGCGGCTTCTGCCCCACGGCCGGCACTTCCGCCTCCCCGGCGGGTCCAAGCTGGCCCTGGGGCGAGACAACGAGGACAACGACGCCCTTCGCAGCGTCGCGGTGCCGGGAGACCTCATCCTCGACGCCCGCGTCTCATCACCGGTTGGTGTCCTGCGCCACCGCGTGGGAGCCGTACCCGACGAGGACCTGGAGCTCGCCGCCTCACTGGTCGCCGGGTACGCCAAGCCCCAAGAAGGCCCCAGGGTGTCGGTTTACGTCGCCGAGCTCACCGGAGCGGGGGATGACGAGGTGCTTCCGCAACTGGAAGTTATCCCGGCGGACCGCTTCGACCCGGAGATCCGCCGGCTGATGGTCTGACTCCGTGAGGCCTCTTTTAATATAGTTATGTCGGAGTTTTTCACCTAACTCGAACCTTGACTACAGCTACACGTTCCCATGAAAGACGAGTGGCCTCAACCCCTTGCCACAAAAAAGATAAACGAACCTTGAGACAAAATTATACCGCTTATCCAAGGTTTCAGGGTTTTTGATAGCGAAGGTCAAGCCGTTCAATACCCCCTTTTTGTGTGCGATGCGCGACACGGTGAGGCGGTGGCACAGGTTTTTGCATTATGGGGCCTCGCATACTTTTTTCAGGTGAGAAAAGCGCAAAAACTGTGCCACCGCCGGCGCAGACCCGTTCCGATAAGATGCGACCTTTACAGGGGTCTCGGATTGAGACCCACATGAAAGCACCTCGGCTTCGTCGTCGGCGGACTGGTCATCTCCATGTACCTGCCCATCTTCCAGATGCCCGGTTTGGTTGGAGGGTAAGGCCGTATTCCCCCTCTCCCTGTGGGAGAGGGATGGGGTGAGGGCTTCCGTATTCCCCCTCTCCCTGTGGGA
>DAOVLG010000105.1 GCA_030631385.1 Candidatus Coatesiibacteriota bacterium
AAGGACGGGGCCGCCCTGGTCGAGGGGGTGGAGGACATCCTCCGCGCCGTCGGCCACGCCGCCGATCCGCGCCTGTTCGCCGACCGCGCCCTAGCCCCCGAGGAGCCCGACCTGACCGACGACGAGGCCGCCGTACTCGCCGATCTCGCCTCCCAGCCGGTCCACCTGGACGACCTGATCCACCGCCTGGGCAGGCCCCGGGCCGAGGTGCTTCAGCTTCTTTTAACGCTGGAGTTCAAGGGCGTCGTGGAGCAGCTCCCCGGCATGTACTACCGCCGTCCCTTCTAGGCCGGCTTGAAAAACTTCCGGTTTTCTGCTATAAACCCTCTCTGAAAAACCGAGCCGTCATCCCGGCGGCGCATCGGACGAATCCCACCGAGACGATTACATGCCGAAAAAGAAGCCCCAGAGCTCCGGAAGACCCCTCGTTATCGTCGAGAGCCCAGCCAAGGTCAGGACGATCAAGCGCTACCTCGGCGCCAGGTTCGACGTGGCCTCCAGTAGAGGCCACATCCGCGATCTGCCGAAGAGGAACCTCAACGTTGATATCGAGCACGGCTTCGAGCCCACCTACGAGGTCATCCCGGACAAGGAGAAGATCGTCGCACAACTCAAGCGGGCGGCGAAGCGGGCCGGCGCGATCTATCTGGCCTGCGACCCCGACCGCGGGGGAGAGGCGATCTGCTGGCATCTGGCGACCCTCATCAACGGCAAGGGGCCGATCTACCGCATCACCTTCAACGAGATCACCCGGGCGGCCGTCGAGCGGGCCCTCAAACACCCCGGCGAGATAAATCAAAACCTGGTGGACGCCCAGCAGGCCCGGCGGGTGCTGGACCGTCTCGTGGGGTACCAGGTCTCGCCCATTTTGTGGAAGACGGTCCGGCGCGGGCTCTCGGCGGGTCGGGTCCAGTCGGTGGCGCTGCGCCTGGTGGTGGAGCGGGAGATCGAGCGCGAGGCCTTCGTCACCGTCGAGTTCTGGCCCTTCGTCGCCGGACTGGCAACGCCGGCCGGCAAGCCCTTCAACGCCGAGCTGGCGAAGCTTGACGGAAAAAAGGCCGTCCTCGGCGACTGGGACGCCGCCCGGGAGCTCCTCTACGAGGTGCGGGACGAGAGCTGGACCGTCCGCTCCTTCGAGAAAAGGCTGCACGAACGCCAGCCCCAGCCGCCCTACATCACCAGCACCCTCCAGCAGGACGCCTCCACGCGACTGGGCTTCGAGACCAAGCGGACGATGGTCGTGGCCCAGCAGCTCTACGAGGGGGTGGAACTGGGTGAGCTGGGCCGGGTGGGCCTGATCACATACATGCGCACCGACTCGGTCCGCATCTCGGCCGAGGGGCTCGAGCTGGCGCGGAGCTGGATTGAGGCGAACCACCCTAAACACCTACCGGAGAAACCGCGGACCTTCGAACGTAAGAAACGGGCCCAGGACGCCCATGAGGCGATCCGTCCCACGGACCCCACCCTCGAACCCGAGCGGATCAAATCCCACCTTGCCCCGGAGCAGTTCCGGCTCTACGACCTCGTCTGGCGGCGTTTTTTGGCCTGCCAGATGACGCCGGCGCTCTCCGATAAGGCCGACGCCAAGATAGAGGTCGGTCGAGCCCTGTTCACGGCCAGAGGTTCCATCCTGCGCGATCCCGGCTTCCTCACCGTCTACCCCGACGTCGGGGAGGCGAAGGACGTTCTCCTGCCCGAACTGGGCGAGGGCTACGATCTGGAGTTACTCTGGCTCGACGCCCGGCAGCGGTTCACCCAGCCGCCTCCCCGATACAAGCCGGCCTCGCTGGTAAAAGAGCTGGAGAAGCGCGGCATCGGACGCCCCTCGACCTACGTCGCCATCATCTCCACCCTGCAACAGCGGGACTACGTCCGTCGCGATGAAAACCGCTCCTTCGCACCCACGGAGTTGGGGCGCCTGGTCACCAAGCTCCTCCTGGTCGGCTTCCCCGAGGTCTTGAAGGTGGAGTTCACCGCCGAGTTGGAGGGGAAGCTGGACGGGATCGCCCGGGGTGAAAAGGGCTGGCGCGACGTCCTGGAGGATTTCTATAAAACCTTCTCCGTCGAGCTCCGCCGGGCCGCCAAATCACTACCTGAATATCGCGACAAGAGCACCCTCCTCGCCGAACCGGCCTGTCCCGAGTGCGGGGCCAAAGTGAATATCCGCATCGGTCGGGCGGGGGCCTTCGTCGGTTGCTCGAAATACCCCGAGTGTGATTTCACCGCGGACTTCGAGCGGAACGGTCACGGCCGCGTCGTTCTCCTGGACCGGAAAGAGGAGGCTCCGGAGACCGGGGAATCCTGCGAAAAATGCGGCAGGCCGATGACGGTCAAGAAAGGGCGCTACGGCCCCTTTTTGGCCTGCACCGGCTACCCGGAGTGTGATTTCACCTCCAACTTCCGCCGCGATGAGGACGGTAACGTCGTCCTCGTCAAGCGGGAAAGGAAACCCACCGAGAAGACCGACGTTCCCTGCCCCGAGTGCGGCGGCCCGATGGTGGTCCGTCATGGTCGGAAGGGCGAGTTCCTCGGCTGCTCACGCTACCCCGAATGCCGGGGGACGCTGAACTTCGCCCGGGACGCCGACGGCGGGATAGTCCCCGTCGCGCCGGAGAAGGACGGTAATAAGGGGAAAAAGAATAATAGCCGACCCGCCCCGGAACCGCTGGGGCTGCCCTGTCCCAAAAAGGACTGCGGAGGTGGGCTCGTCAAGCGGGTGAACAGCTACGGCAATGATTTCTACGCCTGTGACCGCTACCCGGCCTGTAGATTCTCCTGCAACCGGGAGCCGGTGCAGAGCTCCTGTCCAAGCTGCGGCTTCCCCTGGCGGGAGCCCTTCTACAAGAAGCTCCGCTGCCACCACTGCGGCAAGGCGTCGGCCCCATAAACCCATCTTTTTCCCTTGCCAGGCGGTCAACTTGGGATTATACTTAGTAAGTTATCATTACCCAAACGATGGAGGTTAACCTGATGAAAAAGTTATTGATCCTGCTGGCCCTGCCGGTTCTGGCACTGGCCCAGG
This sequence comes from Candidatus Coatesiibacteriota bacterium, assembly GCA_030631385.1. Classification (GTDB taxonomy): domain Bacteria; phylum RBG-13-66-14; class RBG-13-66-14; order RBG-13-66-14; family RBG-13-66-14; genus RBG-13-66-14. The sequence continues at coordinate 3,026 of DAOVLG010000105.1, forward strand.
CGGACGTGGCCTTCGTCTGCGACGACAGCGGTGGCTCGTCCGATTTCCCCACCATCGCCCCGGCGATTATTGACGCCATGGACCCGGCGCCGAGCTACGAGGTGGTCACGGGCAACGGCGATTCCGGGACCTACACCTCCGACCCCGACTGGTGGGACGACTACCTCGCCGTGGTCTGGTACGCCTCGGGCTCCGGCGGCTACGGGCGTAACACGACCACCGCCGAGCGCGACGCCGCCAACGGCTTCATCGAAGCCGGCGGCTGGCTCCTGGTAACCGGCTACGACGTCCTCGGCTCCCCCACCGACACCTTGATGGCCGAGATCGTCCGCTCCTCCACCTCCGGCGATGGCCCCTTCCAGTCCGGCGTCGCCATCACCGACGAGGACCACTTCATCGTCAACGGACCCTACGGCGCCTTCACCGGCGGCTATTCCGTCTCGCAAACCGATCACGACCGCTACACCCCCAACACCGGGGAGGGCTGCGTCGAGGTCATCGAGATGGACAATACGACCAACGCAAAGATCATTGACTGCGAGGTGGACGACGGCCACGTCACCGGCTGGAACGGCAACCGGAGCACCGACGACTGGAGCAGCTATGCCGACATGGCCAACATGGTGCGCAACTGGCTCGACACCGCCGCGGGCGAGCCCGACGTCACCCCGCCCGAGGTCACCGACATGGACCCGGGCGACGGCGATGTGGATGTGCCGATAGACTCCGACATCGTCTTCCACTGCACCGACGACATCTCCGGTGTTGACACCGACACCATTGACTTCACCGTCCAGGACACCACCCTGGGCGGCAACCGTGCCCTGAGCGCCGGCGCCGCGCTGAGCGTCCACCACTCCCCGGCCCGCACCCTGCCCGGTGACTTGGACATTGACGACACCGACCCGCTGGACGTGGTCTGCACCTGGACCGGCTACGATCCTTTCTACATGGACGAGACCATAACCTGCACCGTCTCCGGTGATCTCGCCGACAACCGCGGCAACCAGATGGGCGACGACTTCGTCTGGACCTTCGACACCGAGCTTGGCGTCGAGGACTCATCCTGGGGCGAGATCAAGTCCCGGTTCTAGGCCTGTCCGGTAAAAAAAGGGAGGGCGCGAGCCCTCCCTCTTTATACCGAGACCTTTAATAATTGCAAATTCTGGTAGGGCCGCCCCTCTACGGGCGACCGCGTTGTTTGTTAACCGCGGCGGGGATGGAATCCCCGCCCTACATTACCCCTCTCCCTAACCCTCTCCCCAAAGGGGCGAGGGAACGAAGGTCCGCCCCTACGTCTATCCCGGCTACTGCCTCGTCGCTACGCGGTGAAGAAGAAGTTTTTCCCCTCAGTCAGTCCCAGCCCGGCGATAGCCTCCCGCATCCTGGACCGCCCCCCGACCCGGCCCACGGCGCCGAGATGGACGAAGCCCCGGTAATCGCCCGCCCGCTCGACGGGAATCACCGGCGCGCCTCCGATAACCTCGCCGATGCGTCCCGGATGGACCTCGACTATGGCCTCGGGACGCCAGCCTAACTTTCCCAGCTCGCGCATCAGCGCCTTGCCCACCGGCCCGCAGCCCCAGAGGACGTATCCCCCGCGCGGTGCGATCTCGAATTTCGCCAGATACCGCGCCTTCAGAGCCAGGAAGGCTGCCGGCCGGTAACGGGGATCGGTGCGTGTCAGCCGGTCGGGCCGGTCGTTCCAGACGTGGAGCACCTCGGGCACCTTGGCCAGCTTCAGTCCGCGGTCCAGGATCAGCCGCAGCCAGAGGTCGTAGTCCTCGGGACCGTCATAGGCGCGCCAACCATCAGCCTCGACCAATACCTTCCGACGTAGCGTTACCGTCGGGTGTACCAGGGGGCTCTCGATAAAAATCTCCCGCCGGATGTCCTCCGGGGAAACCAGGGAGTTGTTCCAGGCCAGGTAGCGCCGGGCGCCGTCGGTCAGCTCACCCTCCGGCTCAACCCGGACCAGGCAACCGACGCCGGCCAGCTCCGGCCGTTCCCGTAAAAGCTCCACCTGTTTTGCCAGGCGGCCGGGGAGCATCGCGTCGTCGGCGTCCATGCGCGCCACGTACTCACCCCGGCACTCCGCCAGGCCCCGGTTGAGCGCGCCGACCAGTCCCCGGTGGGATTCGAATAGCGGTCGAACCCGCTTATCGCGCCGGGCGAAATCCTCCAGCAACGCCCGCGAGCCGTCGGTGGAGCCGTCGTCCACGATGACAAGTTCAAGCTCGACACCCCGCTGAGCCAGGCAGGATCCGACCGCCCGCGCGAGGGCGGCCCCGGCGTTGTAAGCCGGCATCAGGACGGAGACCGCTGGACACCTGGGGAGGGGTATATTATCCTCTGCTTAAATGAGTGACCCCACCGATTCTACCACTCTTTTCGCGGTTGAGCTCCGCGGCGCGGTGAAGCGCTTCGGCGATCTCGTCGCCGTGGACGGGGTGGACCTGGAAATTCGCCCCGGCGAGCTCTTCGGCCTCTTGGGGCCCAACGGCGCCGGCAAGACCACCACCCTCAACCTCATCGCCGGTTACCTCGCTCCCGACGCCGGCGAGGTCCGAATCCAGGGGGTGCCGCCCTCGAAAGCCGAGGCCCGGTCCCGGCTGGGTTTAGCGCCCCAGGAGATCGCCCTGTACGAGGGGCTCACCGCCCGCGAAAACCTGCGTTTCTTCGCCTCGCTCTACGGGCTCCGGGGTGGGGAGCTGGAACGGAACGTGGACTGGGCTCTGGGTGTCGCCCGGTTGGAGGACCGGGCGAAGGAGCCGGTGAAGCGTTTCTCCGGGGGGATGAAGCGGCGGCTCAACCTGGCCTGCGGCCTCGTTCACCGACCGGAGATCCTTCTGGCCGACGAGCCCACCGCCGGGGTGGACCCCCAGTCCCGCGCCCACATCTTCGAGACCATCCGCTCCCTGGCCGCCGACGGCACCACCGTCATCTACACCACCCACTACATGGAGGAGGCCTCGGCGCTCTGCGAGCGGATCGCCATCCTGGACCACGGGAGGCTGCTGGCGCTGGGCACCGAGGATGAACTGCTGAAGCTCTCCGGGGAGCGCACCCGGATAGACCTGGAGCTGGTCGGTGACGGGGTGGAGGGGGACCTCCTGGCCGGGTTGAAGGGCCTCGCCGGGGTGGTGGAGACGGGTTTCGGGGACGGCGTCCTGACCCTCTTCGTTGATCCCGGCGTGCCGGTGCTGGCGCCGGCGGTGGAGCTGTTGAACAACTCCGGCCTCCGGGTCGGCGGGGTGGACATCGCCCGGGCCGACCTGGAGACCGTGTTTCTCTCGTTGACCGGAAGGGCCCTGCGAGACGAGGGGTGAGATGAAAAGGCTCTGGGCCATCTTCGCCAAGGACTGGCTCTCGTTTTTACGGGACCGCAAGGCGGTGCTCCTCTCCACCCTTCTGCCCGTGGGAATGATGCTGGTGGCGGGCTTCGCCTTCTCCGGCAGCGGGGGGTGGAAGATCGAGCTGGCCGTGGTGAACC
>DAOVLG010000510.1 GCA_030631385.1 Candidatus Coatesiibacteriota bacterium
CGTGGCGGTCCCTCTGTAAAACCTGGGTTGAGATTTTTGACGGTTTCAGCCCCAGCTTGGCGCAGGTCTGCTCCTCGATCTCCGGACTCAGGGTGGTGTAGGCGCCGACCGCCCCCGAGATTTGCCCCACGCGCAGCCCCTCGGCCGCCGCGGACAGCCTATCCCGGTCCCGCCTGAACTGGGAGTAAAATGTGGCGAGCTTTAGTCCGAAGGTGGTCGGCTCGGCGTGGACCCCGTGGCTGCGACCGATACACGGGACGTCTTTGTACGAAAGAGCCTTTGTCCCTAAAACACCGATCAGTCTGTCCAGTTCGTCCGTCAGGATTCGATGTGCCCGGGTCATCTGCAGGGCGAGGGCGGTATCGGTAACGTCGGAGGAGGTCATACCCAGGTGCAGGTGCCGTGCCTCGGGCCCGATCACCTCCTCCAGGTGTTCTAAGAAGGCGATGACGTCGTGGCGGGTGGTTTGCTCGATCAGGGCGATGCGCACCGGGTCCGGCGGGGTGGCGTTGGTCCTGTTCCGGCAGGCTCGGACGGCCTCCGCGGGAACGAATCCCAGTTCGGCCATCGCCTCGCCCGCCGCCAGCTCCACCTCCAACCAGGTTTTGTATTTACCCTCGTCGGAGAAGATGGCGTAGATCTCGGGGATTTCATACCGACGGATCATGGCTGAAGGGGTGGTTACTTCGACCTAATCCTAACACATAGGTTGCCCACAGCCAAGGAGAAGTGAACCCATTGAGAAGGGCGGGTTGTAAAGCCCGCCCTTTAGTGGTTTAAGATGCTCGGTCAGATATCCTCGTTATGTTCCGCGATAACGAGGGCCACGCGGTACTGCCTCCCATCCCGCTGCACGGTCAGGACCACGTCGTCCCCCGGGACGCTTTCCTTGAAGAGGGTGTTGAAACCATCCACGTCGGTGACAGGCTCCCCGTTGTAGGAGAGAACGATGTCTCCGGGTTCCAGACCCGCCTCCGCCGCCGGAGATCCCTTGTCCACGTGTGTAATGAGGGTCCCGTCGGATGAGCTGAGTCTCATCGCCTGGGCTATACTGGGGGTCACATCCTGGAGGTAGAAGCCGATGTAGGAGTGACGGACGCCGCCGAACCGGATGATCTCCTCGGCCACCTCGCGGGCTACGTTGATCGGGATGGCGAAGCCGATCCCCTGGTTACCCCCCGAGGTGGAGAGGATGGAGGAGTTGATGCCGATCACCTCACCGAGGGAGTTGACCAGGGCGCCGCCGGAGTTACCCGGATTGATTGCGGCGTCGGTTTGGATCAGGCCTTCGAAGATCCGCACATCACCCGTGGCAAGTTTGTAGCGCATGGTTCGGTTCGTGGCGCTGATGACCCCCACGGTAACCGTGGGTTGGGGGTCCTTTACGATGAAGCCGAAGGGGTTGGCGATGGCCCACTGACCGACCTCCAGGTCGTCCGAGTTGCCGAGCACGGCGACCGGCAGGTCCTCGCCGCCGA
>DAOVLG010000126.1 GCA_030631385.1 Candidatus Coatesiibacteriota bacterium
CCCAGAAAGGCGCAGGCTCCGGGACCGGGACAGAGTCCGCGCCGCCTGCGCTCGAGTTCCTCCGGGGTGAGGGCGCCTCGCCGCAGAGCCGCCGCCAGTCCCCCTACGTCGGCCAGCGTTCCACCGTCAGCGGAGCGGGGCATCACCCCACCGGGTAAGAAGACTGCGGGGAGGTTCAGCCGGACCGCGGCGAGTAGATGGGCCGGGATGGATTTATCACAGGAAGAAACAAAGAGGACGCCGTCGGCGTGACCGCCGCGGGCGTGTAGCTCGGTGGCGAGGGCGTAGATTTCGCGGCCGGCGAGGGAGAGACCCATGGCGGGCGTCCCCTGGGCCACGCCGTCGCAGAGGTCGGTGCAGAAACAGCGGTAGGGAGCGCCCCCTGCTCGCCGGACCTCCCCGGCGCAGAGCTCCGAGAGCCGGAGGAGATGGGAGGAACCGGGGTGGGTCTCCCCGGCGGAGGATTCTACGAGAATCCAGGGGCGGTCGGCCTCTTCGGGCCGCATACCGGCGGCCAGGCGCAGCGGTACCGCCTCGGGGGCCAGATCACGGGAGCCCATCCACCAGCCGCCTCATCGTTTCGCTCAGGGCGCCCCAGCCGTCCGCCGCCAAGCTGGAACCAAGCGCCACGGCGAAGGCCCCGGCCTCGAGGTATTCACCGACCTCTTCCAAAGAGATTCCACCGGCTGGGATCAGTTTCACGTCGGGGAGAGGGGCGAGCAGGGTGCGGAGGTAGGCGGGCCCGCCCAACTCCTTCGCCGGGAATAGCTTGACCAGGGTCGCGCCGCTTTTCACCGCCGTGACCACTTCGGTGGGGGTGGCCGTGCCGGGGATATGAATAACCCCCAACTCACGGGCACGGTCCAACAACGCAGGATCCAGGTGGGGAGAGACAGTGAAGGCGGCCCCGAGTCGAACCGCCCTTTCAACCATTTCGACCGATGAGACGCTGGCCGCCCCGGTCGTAACCTTTTGCGCCAGTCCGGCGATCGTGTCGAGGGCATCGGGGCAGGTGAGCGCCACCTCCAGCACCCGGGCACCACCTGCGATCAGCGCTTCGCCGGCCATCGAGGCCAGACCGGATTCCGTGGTTCGGATGACCGGCACCACCCTGGCCGCGCCGATGGTCTCGGCGACCCTCTCCATCACGGGGCCTGCCCCTTCCTCAGCGGCGCGAGCTGGTGCTCCCAGAAAAAGCGGACACGGCGTTCGAGCGCCTCCCGGTCATCGTCGTTGATGATCACGAAGTCGGCCCGCTTGACCTTGAGGTCCTCGCGGAGCTGGCTGTTGAGGCGCTGTCGGGCCTCGGTTTCCGAAAGTCCCGTGCGCTTCAGCCGCCTCAGAGCCAACCCCCGTGCGGCCCGAACCGCCACCACCGCGTCGAAGATGTCTTCGATCTCCCACTCGAAGATGAGGGCCGAATCGACCACGAAGGTTTCGGAGTTGTTCCGGGCACGGGCTTCGTCAACCGCATCACGGATACGCTCGATCAGGGGAGGATGGACGAGGGCGTTGTATCGAGCCCGGATATCCTTGTCCCCGAAGACCCTCTTCCCCAAAAGCTGCCGGTCCAACTCCCCGTTGGTGTCCAGCACGTCCCGGCCGCAAATATCTACAATCGCCCCCCTGATCCGCGGCTCCCGGAGGAGGGCGTGACCGAGCCCATCGGCCTCGAGGATCTCCAGGTGCACGAGTTTACCCAGGAGCTCCAGCGCCGTGGTCTTACCCGAAGCGATCCCACCTGTCCAGCCCAGGGTCAGCAAGATATTTCCACCTAACGCAATCGAGGCCGGCGGCTCACCCAACCTTACTCCGGTCCGGAGTCGCTTAAAGGTATGCCCGGCTAGTAGGCTCGGGCGAAGATCGCCTCCCACCGGCCATCCTTGCCGCACACCAGGCAGGCACCCTTCTCCTCGGGTTGGTCGAAGGGGAGGAGGCGGATCGTCGCTTTGGTTTCCTCCTTCACCCTGGTCTCACAAATCACGTCTCCGCACCAGGGGGCGTGGTGGAAACCGCGAACCTCCTCAAGGCCGTCGGATAGTTCGGCCAGTGTCTTTACCCGGAAGGTGCGCTCCTCGCGGTAGACTAAGGCCTGCCGGTAGAGTTCATCCTGGACGAGATCGAGGGTCTCCTTGATCACCCCGGGCAGGTCCTCGATGAGCACGGGCCGTTTTTCGCCCGTATCCCGCCGGACCATGGTTACCTGGTCGCCCTCCATGTCCCGGGGGCCCACTTCCAGGCGGAGCGGCACTCCGCGCAGCTCGTGCTCGGAGAACTTCCAGCCCGGGCTCTTGTCCGAGTCGTCCAGTTCCACCCGGAACTCGGATAGGATCTCCCCGACGTAGGAGCAGTAGTGAAAGGTCTCCTCCCGGCTCCTGTCGAAGAGGATGGGCACGATGACCACCTGGACCGGGGCGATCCTGGGCGGCAGCCGCAGGCCGCGCTCGTCGCCGTGGGTCATGACCACGGCGCCCACCGAGCGGGTGCTCACCCCCCAGCTCGTCTGCCAGACGTATTTTTGGGACTCGTCCTCGTCGAGGAAGGTGATGTCGAAGACCTTTGCGAAGTGCTGACCCAGGTCGTGGGTCGTCCCGACCTGGAGTGCACGACCGTCCTTCATCAGAGCCTCTACACAGAAGGTGTCCCGGGCCCCGGCGAATTTTTCAGACTGGGATTTGAGCCCCTTCAAAACCGGTATCGCTAAATCTTCGGCGTAGAAGCGCTCGTAGACCTCGAGCATCTTCAGCGCCTCGTTGATCGCCTCGGCCTCGGTGCGGTGGCAGGTGTGCCCCTCCTGCCAGAGGAACTCGGTGGTGCGGAGGAAGAGCCGCGTCACCTTCTCCCAGCGCACCACGTTGGCCCACTGGTTGATGAGCACCGGAAGGTCGCGGTAGCTCTGGATCCACTTCGAATAGAGGGAGCAGATGATGGCCTCGGAGGTGGGTCGAATGCAGACCCGCTCCTCAAGCTCTTTCTCACCGCCGTGGGTCACCCAGGCCACCTCGGGGGCGAAGCCCTGCACGTGCTCGGCCTCCTTCGCCAGGAGGCTCTCGGGGATGAGGAGGGGAAAGTAGGCGTTGACGTGGCCCGTCGCCTTGATCCGGGCGTCCAGATGGGCCTGCATGTTCTCCCAGAGGGCGTACCCATAGGGGCGGATGACCATGCAGCCCTTGAGGGTCGTGTAGTCGGCCAGCTTGGCCTGGCGGACCACGCCGGTGTACCAGGCGGAGAAGTCCTCGTTGATGTCGGGAATGACCTCCACGGAGCCTTTTTTCATATCATCGGTGGACATGTCGAACCTCGGAGGAAGTCCGCAATAATGAGGGGCTTACCAAAGGTGATCCACCCCCGGCGGGCGGGACGCGATGTAGGCTGTTACGCCTGCGTCCGCCGAACCTCAACGGGTACGAGTGCAACCCTCCGCTATCATCGCTCCCCCTCGCCCTCGGCCGTCTTGTCGATGATGACGTAGACCCGCTCGCCCTCGGCGGCCAGCCCCAACCGCTCCCGGACCAGCTTCTCCAGGAAGGCGTCGTCTGTATCGAGCCGTTCCAGAAGGTCACGGTAGTACGCAGCCGTCTTCCGAGCCTCGGCGCAGCGCTCGTGGAGACGCTTTTCCTCCTCCTCCAGCTCGTGCAAGCGGAAGAGACTGGCCTGGGAACCCAGGAGTATGTAGGCTAGTAGCGCCGCGGTGATGATCGCCAGCAGCCACCAACGCCGCTTGCTCCAGGGTCGGCCGTCGGCCCGACGGTGGGTCTTTTCCAGCCTGGCAGCCATGATCGAAATCGAGGCCAATTGTACCACAAGCGGACCGCGGAGGAACGAATTATGGTAGACTGAAGTGAATCCGTCACCCCGGAAGGCAGATTGGAAACCGTTGCCGTAGTAGTAGACCCCGAGTTTGTCCTTCGCCAATTAAAACTGGAGGAAGATCCCCTGGGGCGGCTCGCCCGTCGGAGCACCGGGGTGAAAATCGTCTTCTTCCGCAGTGGGCCCCTCGAGGAGCATCTGGAGGAGCTAGACGCGTCTGATACCGCCCTCGCCTACTACCGGACGATGACCGTGGAGGTCCGACCGGCGACGCGAGAGCCCGAGGACTTCCCGGACAGGCTCTCCAGGATGCTGGCCGAGGCCGCTCTGGCCGCCGGGGCCCCCTTCGCTCTCACCGACAATCAGGAGTTGACCCACCTCCCCTTCCCCGGCGGGAGGATCGTGGACGAGTGGGACCTGGCCGATGCCCTATCCACGGGCGACGCCGGCGAGCCCCTGGAGGGGAGAGGAAAACTTAAATCCGTTTACAAGTGCGCCGACGATGTCCAGTGTCACATGCTAACCAGTCTATTGGAGGACGAGTCTATCCCCTACCTCATCAAAAGCCAGGAGGTTACCTCCCTGGACGGTATCCTGGCCACCGGCGCCGGCTTCTGGGCCGAGATCCACGTCTTCACCGAGGACGCCGATCAGGCGAGGCGCCTCATCAAAGAGTTTCTATCCGCGGAGACCGAGGACCAATAAACACCGGTTAATCCCAAACCGTTCGGCGACCGGACCACCTTGTCGGCCCTTTACTCACCGCTCCCCTCACCGGGGGGCTCGCCGCCGGTAATCTCCTGCACACCGGTGGTGAACTCGCTCTCTCCGGCGGTGAAGCTCCCCTCCCCCTCCTCGGGTGGGCCGAAATCCCTCAGGTAAGGAATGCACCAGTTCTCGGGGTAATGTCCGCTCGAACGGAGGATGTCCCCCAGGTTGCATACAAGGCTGCCGTTTATGGCCGCGTAGGCCCGATAGGCCGGATTCGCGAAACCGTCGCCCTCGTAGGGGGCGATCTGCACCGTTTTGGCCCGGCTCAGGCGCACCTTGCCCGTACAGTAGCGGATCACCGAGTGGTATCCGATGCCGCTTCCGCAGAAACGGCTGAAGAGGTAGAGGTTGAAGCGCTCGCCGATCATACGGGCGCATTCCCGCGTCAAAAGCCTTTTGCCCCAATACCGGGCGCTTCCCTCGGCGTCGGTCACCGCTTGATCCACGTCGGCGAAGACGGCGGAGTAGTTGACGAACCAGGCCACAACCTCCAGCTCGGCCTCGATCACCTCGTCTGTGATCCTGCGCTGGAGCTCCGCGGCCCGCATCGGGTCCAGCTCCCGCAGAAGCGCCAGGTAGTACGTGGCGTAGTAGAGGTCGAAGACGGCGCCGGAGTGGTGCCCGCTCGCCTGCTCGTACCGGCGGGCGGCCCGCTCCTGCTCCTTCTTCCACCGCTCGTAACGCCGCCCATACTCCTCCCGCTCCTCGGGGGTAAGCCGAGCCAGCTCTTCTTCCGAAAAAACCTCGAACTCCTCCTCGGGAACCTTCTCCACGTCCAGGCTGGCGGTGTCGCCGGAGCGCACGGTGCGGCGCAGGTCGGGCACCTCGGAAAAACTGTCGAAGTGGAATACGTCCCGGGGGTGGATCGGCGGCGGAGAGTCTGGATCGTCGGAGGGCTCGGGCAGCTCGGGCGGGGCGAAGTGATCCAGGGCCCGGCCGTTGATGATCATCTCCTCGACCGCCCGGTAAACGGCTCCGCCGACCGCCGCGGGATGGGCCGAGTTTCGTAGGGTGACGTCCTTGAGGATTTCGTAGGCCTGCTTGTGCAGCCCGGACAGGTGCTTGGCCACCGCCAAACGGATGCGCACCAGGTCACGCTCCAGACCGGAGTACCGGTCCAGGTAACCCTCGAAAGCCCCAGCCGCCTCGGCGTACCGTCCGGCTTCGAGCAACCCTTCGGCGTAAGCCAGCGCTCGGCCGGTCAGAGCGGCCACCGTTATATCCTCAGGAGTAACCTCCTCAGAAACCTCCTGGGCCGTCGCGGCGACCGTGAGAACCAATAAGGCTAATATTGTAATCCGCAGGGACGCTCCACGTTCAACCATCAGCCCGCCAATTATAGCCGACCGATAGAGGATAGCAAGGGTCAAAAAAGGGCGGCGTCGAGGCCGCTGACAACGCCGGGCGTTGCATCC
>DAOVLG010000338.1 GCA_030631385.1 Candidatus Coatesiibacteriota bacterium
ATCAGATGGGTATCGTCTACAACGTCAACTACCTCGTCTGGTTTGAAGCGGCGCGTACCGAGCTCCTTCGCGAGGCCGGCCTTCCGTACTCCGAGATGGAGCGGAGAGGCTATTACCTCCCCGTCATCGAAACCGGGGCCAGGTTCCTAAAAAGCGCCAGATACGACGACCTGGCCGAAATCACCGCCGTGATCACCGAGCTGAAAAAGACCAGTCTGCGCATTGACTACGAGGTCCACTGCAACGGCGAACTTTTAGTCACCGGCTTCACCCGTCACGCGGTGACCGATAAAAATGGAACCCTCAGACGCCTCCCCGTCTGGATGAACGACGTCCTAAGACGCTGTCTTCACGATTCTTAAGGGTGGTGATAATCCCCTTATTCGCCGGACGCCGAGGCGCCGGCGACGTAACCGGAAGACCAGGCCCACTGGAGATTGAACCCCCCGCATTCACCGCAGACGTCCAAGATTTCCCCGGCGAAGTACAGGCCCGGATGAATCCGGCTCTCCAGGGTCCTGGGTTCGACTTCACCTGTATCAACACCGCCGAGGGTCGCCGCCGCCTCATCCCAACCCCGGGTACCCGTGCAAACCACCGGGTGTGACTTGAGCAAACCGACCAGCCTCTCCCGCACCTCCCCCGTCATCTCCCCGCAGAGCCGCCCCGGATCGCCCCTTCCCTGCCGGAGTACCGCCGGCAGGACCTTCCGCGGCAGAACACCCAGAAGCAGATTCCCCAACTCGCGCTTGGGGTGCGCCTCGGCGCGCGACCGAATCACCGACGATACCTCGTCATGGGGTATATCGGGTAACAGGTCCAGCTCCAACCGCAGGTAGTCGCGCTCAAGGTCCAGGCCGATCTCGACGGACAACTGGAGGGCCAACGGGCCGGAGACACCGTAATGGGCAAACATCAGCTCCGCCGGTCCAACCTCGATCCCCCTCTCGGGTACCCTCAACCCGGCCTGTAGCCGGACACCCTGGAGGAAGTGGGTAAAATTCCCCTCAAGCACGAGGGGCACGATGGCGGGCGCGATCGGGGTAATCCGGTGCCCTTCGGCGAGGGCAAAGCCGCCTCCATCGGAGCCCGTCCTCGGCGCCGAGCTGCCCCCCGTGGCCAGGATCACCGAGTCAGCGGCCCAGCTCCTGCCTCCCGCTCCCTTGACAATCCAGGGTGGCCCGGGGATCAACTCGATCACGCGGGCGTTGGTCGCCACCTCGCCGCCGGTCTCTCGGTAGGCGAGATCCAAGGTATCGGCGACGTCGGCTGCCGAGTCCGACCGGGGAAAGAAATGCCCCCTTCCCCCATCCACGCAGGGGAGACCGAGTTCATCGAAAAAGGCCAGAGTGTCGGCGACGGTAAAGCGTCGCAGGGCGCCGTAGCAGAAGCGGGGCTCCCCGCCCCGGTAATGCTCGACACCGTCGGCCAGGGCGTTGGTCAGGTTGCACCGGCCGTTGCCGGTAACCAGAATCTTCCGTCCCAGCCGGGGACCTCTTTCAAGAATCAGAACCCGAGCTCCTCTACGCGCAGCGACCACACCGGCCATCAGCCCCGCCGCCCCGCCACCCACCACGATCAACCCGTATTTCATCTAACCCTTTATCACCGCCAGAGGCTCGAGAAGGACGATCCTCCGCGCCAACCCGGCCCCCTCGCAGACCGCGACCACCTCGTGAACGTCCTTGTACGCTGACGGGTGCTCTTCGTACAGCGTGTTCCGCCCCTCCCAGCGGACGGTGACCCCCCGCTCCGCCAGCTCGTCAACCACCCGTCGGCCACGCAGGGTCCGGATCGCCTCCCGGCGGCTCATCCGCCGTCCCGCCCCGTGGCCGGTCGAGCCGAAGCTCTTCTCCATGATTCCCGGCAGGCCGAGAAGCAGATAGCTGGCCGTGCCCATGTCGCCGGGCAGGATAACCGGCTGACCCAAAGAACGGAACCGTTCGGGGAGCTCGGGGTGTCCGGCGGGAAAGGCCCGGGTGGCTCCCTTACGATGAACGAGGACCCTCTGCATCCGTCCCTCGACGGTGTGTCTTTCAAACTTGGCCACGTTGTGGGCCACGTCGTAAATAAGCCGCATATCCCCGGGACGGTTGCCGAACAGCCGTTCGAAAACGGCGCGCACCTTGTGCGTGATGAGCTGCCGATTGGCCCAGGCGAAGTTTGCCGCCGCCGTCATCGCGGCCAGATAGCGCCGCCCCGTGGACGAGTTGATCTTCGCGTACACCAGTTCCCGGTTCGGCCAGACACCTCCCCCCGATTTGAGTAGTTTCAGGTAATCGCTGCAGACCTGGTGCCCCAGACCGCGGCTGCCGCAGTGGATCATCACCACCACCTGCCCCGCGGACTCTATCCCCCACGCTGAGGCGACGGTGGGATCGTACACCGCGGCCACACGCTGAACCTCCAGGAAGTGGTTGCCCGAGCCCAGGGTGCCCAGTTGATTCCGCCCGCGTTCCTTGGCCCGTGAGGAGACCGCCTTGGGATCGGCCCCTTCCAACGCACCTTTCGACTCACAGGCCTGCAGGTCCTCCTCGACACCGCGCCCGATGGTAACGGCCCATCTTGCGCCGTTCTTAAGAACCCTGTTGAGCTCCCTATCCGAGAAGGATTCCCGGGTATGCGAGCCCACACCGCAGGGCACCGCCCTGAAAAGGGCGTCGGCGAGCGGCCCGACCTTGCTCAAAACCTGGTCCGCCTCCAACGGCGTCGCCAGCGCCCTCACCCCGCAGTTGATGTCGTACCC
>DAOVLG010000541.1 GCA_030631385.1 Candidatus Coatesiibacteriota bacterium
ACCTTCACTACCAGCCACTACCAGGCCCTGACGGATTACTACAACGACTACGAAAAGCTGCACTACCAGAACTGGTACTCCCACTACGGCTATGACTCTATGCTGGAGAGCGCCACGGGTGTCGGCAACCCCGGCTCGATGAGCTTCACCTCCAACCACTACGTCTGGGATGCGGGCCACGACATCGTCCAGGACATTGACCCCTGGACCCTCGACATGCACGGCTGGGGCTTCGGCGTCTATCACCACCGCTATCCCTGGACCAGCGCCCATCCGGTGACCGGCTGGACCGCCTCGGAGTCCTCCGGCCAGGCCGGTTTCCTTGAGGCCGAGAACGGCGTAGGTGTTATGACCGGTCTTTACGCCAGCTACATCGGCGGCGGCCAGGAGCAGGCGCTGTGGGAGAACGTCCTCAACTTTATATGGATAGGATGGTTGCATTGGGGTATTTACGTATCTGACATGGACCCCGACCGCGGCGATTCCGGTGTACCGGTGGACACGGACATCGTGTTTCATTGTTGGTGTACAATCGGAGATGGCTATGGGCGGATAGACACTGACACGATAGTGTTCACCGTAGAGGATCAGTCTCGGCGGTCGGGAGGTGTGGCTCTGGGTCCGGATTCAGCCCTGGCTGTGGGTCAAGTTAATCCACAACCGACGGGCGAGATATCGGGCACACTCTTGATTGATGACAGCGATCCGTACGATATCGCCTGCACCTTCACGCCCGACGAGGACCTGCCGGTGGACCTCATTACCTGCACCGTGGACGGTTGTTTGGCTGATATTTGGGGTCACGAGATGGGCGAGGACTTCGTCTGGACCTTCAGCACTGGGGATTACGGTGTTACCGAGACCACCTGGGGGGCGATTAAGGCGGTGTTCGAGTAATTTATCTTAACTTTCACTCTTGAAGGAGGCTGAGATGCGAAAAGCGTCGTTGTTATTTGTAGTCCTGGTAGTTGCGGCCTTCGCCGTCACCACCGACCTGGGAGAGGTCGTTCCCAGGGGTGCCACCTCATACCTGCCGGTCGAGCCCAACGGC
>DAOVLG010000517.1 GCA_030631385.1 Candidatus Coatesiibacteriota bacterium
GGTGGGGGAAGCAAAGAAGCTCCAGAAGCTGACCGGTCCCTGCGCCGACTGCCGGGCCTGCGTCTTGGATGAGGTGCTGGGCTGCTTCGGTACGATCGCCTACCCCATCTCCGCCGAGGCCGAACAGTGGCTCCACGACCGGATTTCCGGTGAGGTTGAACCTTGGGCCGCCCGGGGTTGGCGGGCCTTCTGGAAACAGGATCGGGCGGACCCGGCGAGGATCAGCCTGCTGCGCAGCAAGGGAGACGACTTCCTCGAGGGGAAGAGCGCCTGGGGGCTCACCACGGTTTCCGAGGGCCGCACGTTTACCCTCAACTCGGGCGAGCTCCTGGCGGCCATGTTCGTCACCGATGCTCTCAAGCCAACCGACGGCCTGATGCTCCTGGGCCTTCTGGACGCCCTGGACCCCGACGTGGACCCCGAGGACGAGGAGCGGCCGGTGATCGGCGTGTCCGAGATGGACGCCGGCGGTCCCGAAGAAACCCTCGCCTTCGATCTCTACCCCGAGCCCTACGACGACCCGAGCACCTGCGATCTGAAGGCCTACCTCTTCAGCCTCTTCTTCGCCGCCTCCCTGGGGGTGGAGCTGCACGTGAGCCTCTAGGAACCCTTCTGGTAAATGATAAGGAGTGGATCGTGAGGAAAGCCAAGCTGCGTCCGCTGGTGATCGGCGTCATAATTGCTTTGATCTTTACCTCGGCGGCGTCGGCCAGGGACCCATACATCACCGGCAAGCCCAACATCTACCTCTACCCCGAAACAGAAACCGACGTCCACGTCTGGCTCTGTTTCGTCGGTGAGGGGTGGATGACCGCCTCGGAACCGGCCTACATCCAGGGCTGGGACGTCACCGTCACCCCCGAGGGCCGGATCACGGCCTACGAACCGGTCTACTTCATTGATCCGGAGACCGGTGAGCACTGGGGTATCGGTGCGCGGGGGGAGCCCAGCGGCGAGTACGACTACCTCTTCTACGAGGGGGCCCTCGGGGGGCCGGGTCAGTTGGACCGGGGCTGGCTCGTGGATCGCGACGAGCTGGGAGAGTTCTTCACCGAAAACCTCGCCGCCCACGGTTTCCAGGGGCGGGAGATTGACGACTTCGGAGAGTTCTGGGTCCCCCGGCTGACCGATCGCCCCCTCTACGCCGTCTATCCCCAACTGGGCGAGGACTACGAAAAACTCGTATCCATGGCCGTTTTTCCCGAGCCGGACGGCGTCCTGCGGCTGGTATACGCGATCCGGGGACTGTACGGCGAGTTGGATTACAAGCTCACCGAGCCGGAGATACCGCCCTTCGAGCGTGAGGGCTTCACCGTCGTGGAGTGGGGCGTAATCCTGAGCCCGGAGGACGCCGAGTTTTATCTGCACTAGCCGTTGAAGGATGGA
>DAOVLG010000436.1 GCA_030631385.1 Candidatus Coatesiibacteriota bacterium
AGGCCAGGACGGCGTACCCCCCCAGACCGAGGATGAGGCCCTTGAACTGCACCCAGATCTTCTTCGCCGAGAATCCCAGGCGCGGCGCCCTCAGCACGTCACGGAAATCGAAATAGAGCTTACGTAACATGAAAGTCCCCTTGGGTTACGCGCTTCTTTTCAAGCCGTTAAGCATACAAGCACAAGTCATTATACCAGTCAACCGGTCCTCTTTGGCAACGTTTTTTTACGCACCGGCCGTCAGGTCGTGCTGGCGGAGCACCTCCGCGGGCGAGGCGGTGGCCACGCCGACCTTGGCGATGACCACCCCGGCGGCCAGGTTCGCCAGGAGCGCCCCCTCCAAAAGGGAAGCCCCGGCGGCCAGGGCCAGGGTGAGCACACCCGTGACCGTGTCGCCGGCACCGGTGACGTCGAAGACCTCCCGGGCCACGGTTTCGATGACCTTGGCTTCGGCTCCCGGTCCTTCGTAGAGGCGCATCCCCCGCTCGCCGCAAGTGATGAGGAGGTTCTTGAGCCCGGTCAGCTCGAAGAGCCGGGCGGCGATGGTGTCCAGCCTTCCGTAGTCCCCCCGGTCGCCCACGGCGCGGCCCGCCTCGTGGTTGTTCGGGGTCGCCACGGTCACCCCGGCGTAGGCACCGAAATGGTCCTCCTTGGGGTCCACGGAGCTGGGCCTGTCCCCGGCGGCCTCCACCAGGTCGCGGATCAGACCCATGGAGAGGAGTCCCTTGCCGTAGTCGGACAACAACAGGGCGTCGGCCTCTCCCATCAGCTCCCGCCCCGCGCCGGTAAGGCGTTTGACCGCGGTCTCCCCCACCGGGCTGCGGACCTCGTGATCCACGCGGCAGACCTGCTGCCTGCCGGCCATGATGCGGGTCTTCAGTGTGGTCGGCCGGTCCGCCTCGATGATGAGGTGGCCGGCGTTGATCCCGTCGTCGGTCAGCCTCTCGCGCAGCTCTTCGGCGGTAGCGTCGGCTCCGACCACGCCTACCAGTAGCGGCACCCCGCCCAGGGCGGCGATGTTGCGGGCCACGTTGGCGGCGCCGCCGGCCAGACCGGCCTCCCGTTCCACCTCGACCACCGGCACCGGCGCCTCGGGGCTGATCCGTTCCACCCGGCCCCAGACGTAGTGGTCCAGCATCAGGTCGCCCACGACCAGCACACGCCGACCCCGGAGAGAGGCGAGCAGCTCCTGGAGGCGGTCTTTGGTTAACGTGGAGTGCAAGGGATGCTCCGTTAATGGTGATGGCCGTGGGGCCGCCGGCCCTTGATCTCACCGTGCAGGAAGGCCGCGATCGCCTCGCCGATGGGCCCCGTGGCCCCGGTGGCGATCTCGATGCCGTGGGGTGAGAAGATCTTAGCCGCGTTGGGCCCCATGTTGCCGGAGATGATCACCTCCGCCCCCTCCCCTTGATTACCTGAGCAGGTCCTCGGTCTCGACGTTTGTTTTGTTTGTTTTGGCTTGTCGGGTAACGCGGCTCAAGGGAAGGTTGGGAAGGTTGCCTTCCAGCAGCTCTTCAACGGTTACGATGATTATTCTGTCGTACTCCTGACCGGTAAGCCCGTTGCGGTATTTCGGCATTCTTTCCACTTCGTTGATCATGTCTTTGGTGGGGGGATGTAAGGTGATAAAAATTCCCAGCGGTGCGCCCTCACGGTCAATTACGTGGCTGAAGTCCCGGATTTGGGCCACCCCGACACTGCCGGATTTGACCTGAATGTAGGCCCGCATCCGTTCGGCCTTACCCTCTTTCCCCAGGTCAACGATGTAGCAATAACCGTCTATTCCTCTATCGGCCCCCAGTTTCTCGAAAAAGACCCCGCCGAAGGTGAATACGGCCCACTTCTCGAACTCCTTGCGGACCCGGTCGCCGGTTGTTTTCGTGGCCAACGCCCTGGCGCCTTCCAGGTCGCGGGGGATGCCGAAGACCTCGACCTCGCGGTTAAACAGTTTTGTCGCTTCCTTTAGACTGGAGCCGCTTTTTTCCAAGTAGTAGTGATCAATCAAA
>DAOVLG010000196.1 GCA_030631385.1 Candidatus Coatesiibacteriota bacterium
ATTAAAAGAAAAACCGGAGCGATCACCGCTCCGGTTTCTCGTTCACCGCGTGGATCTAGCGGTATTCAAACACCTGAACCCGGTCGTTCGACGTGTCTACCACGTAGACCTGACCCTCGGCGTCCACCGCCACACCCTGGGGCTGGCTCAGCTCGCCCTCGTTGGAGCCTTCCAGGCCGAAGCCGACCTCGAAGCCGCCGTCTGTTGAGAAGCGCTGCACCCGGTCGTTGTTCGTGTCGGAGACGAAGACCTCGTCGTCGTTGCTGACCGTGACGCCCTGCGGATAGCGGAACCCGTCGTCGCCGTCGCCGAGCTCACCCCACGAGGTAAGGAAGGTCCCCTCGGAGGTGAACTTCTGGATACGGCAGTTCATCAGGTCGGCCACGTAGATGTTATCCTCCGAATCAACGGCCACAGCGACGGGTCGGTCAAACTCGCCGTCGCCGTCGCCCCGGGTCCCCCAACTGGAGATGAAGTCGCCCTCGCCGTCGAAGACCTGTATACGATGGTTGTAGGAGTCGGCGACGATGATTCTATCCTGGGAGTCCACGGCGATTCCGAAGGGGCGGTCAAACTCACCCTCGCCGGCGCCGCCGCTTCCCCAGGACATGAGAAAAGTTCCTTCGCCGTCGAAGACCTGGATGCGGTCGTTGAAGGTGTCCACGACGTAAACGTTGCCACTGCTGTCCAGGCCGACGTCGTTGGGATACAGGAACTCGCCGTCGTCGGAACCCAGGCTTCCCCAGGTCAGTAGGAACGTACCCTCATCGTCAAAGACCTGTATCCGGTTGTTCTCCACATCCGCGATGTAGACGTTTATCTGGTCGTCGAGGGCGATACCGCGCGGGCTCTGGAACTGCCCGTCCCCGGTTCCCTCCTCACCCCAGGCGAAGAGGAGCTCGTAGCCCTGATCGTCCGCCCCGGTTCCGGTGTCGCACGACAGCGCGATGAGGAGGCAAGCGGCGGCGCCGAGAAGGATCAGAATCCGATTCCTGCCCATGTCCAACCTTTCCTGACAGATTATCCCCCTAGCGGGCGATAACCAGACGTTTGGTTGTGCTGTACCGCCCCGCCTGTAAGTGATAGATGTATACACCGCTGGGGAGCGGGTTGCCCTTCTCGTCCAGGCCGTTCCAAACCACCTCGTGATTCCCGGCCTCCATATTTTCATAGAGGAGGCATCGAACCAGGCGGCCGGCCAGGTTGTATACCTTCAGTTCCACCTGGGTCTCCGATTCCAGGCTGTAGGGTATCCTGGTGGAAACCGAGAAGGGATTCGGGTAGTTCTGGCCCAGGGTGGATCTCGCGGGGAGCGGCTCCCCGGCTCGGATAGTGACGGTGCCCGCCTCGGACGCCCTCCCTTCGTAGACGGCCTCGAGTAGATACTCGTAGGTCATCCCCTCCTCGACACGGGTGTCGGTGAACCGGAAGGGTGAATCTCCGGTAAGAAGGGTGTCGTTCAACCTGTCCCTATCGTCGGTTCGGACGGCTCGTCCCGACGGCGCTCGTCCGGCGCCGTCGGTAAGGCCGGTCCTCTCTGCGGCGGACGCCCTCTGACGGTAGAGGTTCCATCCGGCGAGGGACTCCGGATTCCCTACGGTGTTCCATATCAAGCAGATACCCTCGTCTACATTCACCGCGTAGAAGTCAGCCAGCTCGATATCCATGGCATCCTGGTCAATGTAGAGGCGGGCCGTAATGTCGCCGACCTGGGTGCAGTTCACCTGGTCATAGTTGGTAAAGACCACATACCACCTGTCGTTGTCGGGGAGCATGAAGGAGAGCGTGCCGTAGCTGGAGTCGGAGTATATCTCGAAGGCCTCGAAGGGCTCGTCGGCGACGAAGTTCTGATAGTTGTCGGAGTCGCAGGCGAACAGCTCGATGTTGCCGGTTTCTACGCTGTGGTAGTTGTAGATCGTGCCGTAAACGCATTCGCCGAACTTATACTCCCAGGGCAGCTCGTAGGAGACCTCGAACTTGAACTGGTTGGCGGGGTCCGACGGAGGGTCCGCCTCGCTAACCGGAAGCAGCGGCATAACATCGCCGTTCACCAACCGCACATCCTGGAAGTAATCCATCCCCGCCTCGGCGTCGTCAATGATCTTCACCGGTTGGGTACCCAGGGGGTAGCCTCCGCTGAGCTCGCCTGAGAAGACCTTGAGGTAGTAGTCCCTGCCGGCTGGGGGCCCGCAATCCGGGTCGTCCTCTCCGAGGACGAAATAGGCCTTTCCCGTCGAATCGGTGGTCTCCCAGGCCGTCCAGCCCAAGCCCCCGTATATTCTATCGGTGGCTATCTTGCACAAGGCGCCGTCAACCAGGTTGCCTTCAATGTCCCTGACGGTGAGGTCCAGGGTGCAGTACTCGGAGTAGCCGCTGTCTATCACCTGGTAGTTGTAGTGGTCGTTCCGCCAATCCCAGATGCCGGAGCACTCCTTGCTGCCGTCGTAGCAGATGCCGTAGTTGTCAATATGTGTCGGACCGGCGGCGGGCGGATCGCCGGCTGGGGCGCCCCAACTCACCTGATACGGGTGCCAGCCGTCGTCCCAGAACTCGCACCAGACGTGGTCCTCGCAGATGTCCATCGTGGAGATGCAGGGGATGAGGGCGGTCCGGGTGCCGGCGCACAAGAGGTCCTGCAGCTCACCGCAGTTACCGTTGTGGTCGGTGATGATCAGGTTGGGTTGGATGGGGCGCGGAGCCGAGGCGCGGTTTGGAACGTGACGCGATACCCAGTTGCCGATCACGTCCAGCGCCATATCGTCGTCGTGGAAGGGGCGGCCGCCGTCCAGGGTATCATGCGCCTGGCGATCCCAGACGATCTCTGTTTGCGACAAAAGATCGAAGAGCTCGCGGTTCAGGTAGCTCGGGTGGGTGTAGTCGAAGAGGAACTCCCGCCAGAACTCGTTGTGGACCTCTGCGTCCATCTTTGGCGCCTCGTCGGAGCACTTGGGATGGACGACGTACCAGTAGTAGAACTCCCGCGGCATCTCGATCCAGGTCTGCACCCCATCGTCCTCGACGCGGTACTCAAGGGTGGAGTGGTAATCCCCCGGAGGGCTGCCGGAATCAATGATGTTGACGTAGCCCAGGTACTCGTCGTTATCGTAGAGAAGCCGGGCGTTCACCTCCAGTAGTTCCGGGTCCATGGGGATAAAGTTGTAGTAGGAGATATGGGCCACCTGGAAGGCGACCTCGTCCACGTAGGGGTGGCTCGCCTGGAGGATGGTCTGCGCCGCCGTATCCTGGAAGGTGGTGCCGAATCTGCTGAGGTTGGTGTAGAGATCGTCGTACAGCCAATCCGGCGCGTAGTCGAGGGCCTGGTGGGCCAGCTCGGTCAGCGGATCGGAAGGCGGAACCTCGACCAGGGATTCACTTGCCCGGTCGAAGTAGAGGGCAAAGTACTCCGATTCTCCTATCATCTGTCGCCCGTGATAGACATCAATGAGTTGCCAATTGTAGGTCGGCTCCATCTCCGGCGACAGTGCTCGGGCTCCCTGCGAGGCTTCCCCCTGGTCCTCGCTGGTTACAGAACCGCCGGTGGCTGCCAGGTTGGTCCCGACGCCGGCGCCCGGCTCACCGACACCGTCGGGTAGAACAGTGGTGCATCCGACGTCCGTCGGAACCTCCTCAGCCGCCCCGAGTTGGGGAAGAGCCATGAGGGTGACGATGCATGCAATCGCCCAGCGGTGTCCGTTTCTTCTCCATATCATGAATATCCACCTCCTAAAGTATTAATCACACACAAAGAATGGTAGTGTAAATACCTGCCGTTGTCAACGTTCGTAGGGGTGGTTTCGGAAAATACGCCTGCTTACCTGCGCCTACTCTTTTAAATGGACGTAGGGGTGATTATCACTAAAAAAAACCCCGGTCGCCAAAGCCGCCGGGTTGTTGAACGGTTCCCGTAGACCCCTCAGCGCTGGCCGGGGCCGTCGTCGAGGATGCCCCTGAACTCGAACATCTTCACGTCTATGTAGGCGCGGGCGATGAGTTCGGTGACCCAGGCGGTCTGTTTCTCCTGCAGCTTTTGATTGTAGATGGCCATCTCGGCCTCCTCCCGGGTCATCTCCTCGCGCTCCGCCCGGTCCAGGAGCTGGGTCAGGCGGAGCCCGCCGCCGACGGTGTAGGTGGTGGAAGTATCGCCGGGGGACATCACAGCCAGCTCAACCCCCAGGGGGGCGTTGGTCGTCTCGACCACGCTCCGGGGCACCTCCCGGACCTCCACCTCCAGGATGTCTGAGTAACCGGTGTCGGACACGTCGGCCTCGGGTGTCTCCCCGAGCAGTCGGCGGACCGCGTCCAGGGCCTCGTAGGTCCGCGCCTCGTCTTTGGGCGTGGGCTCCACGTTGAGCTGGATGTGGGCCAGATGAACGTTGTAGTCGTCCACGCGCTCCAGGACCTTGACTACGTGCCAGCCGAGGTCGGTGCGTATCGGATCGGAGACCTGCCCCTCGGCCATGGAAAAGGCCGCTCGATCCAGGGGATCTACGAGGTCACCCCGTTCGATGACGCCCAGGTCGGCGGGCGGGGCGTCGGTGTAGGTCCGGGCGAGGGCGAGGAAGTCGTCGCCGCGGCGGGCGATCCCGGCGAGGCGCGCCGCTTTCTCCTCCACCTCGGCCTCGGTGGCGATCCCGGGCCGCACGTAGGCCGTGACGTGCCGCAG
This sequence comes from Candidatus Coatesiibacteriota bacterium, assembly GCA_030631385.1. Taxonomy (GTDB): domain Bacteria; phylum RBG-13-66-14; class RBG-13-66-14; order RBG-13-66-14; family RBG-13-66-14; genus RBG-13-66-14. The sequence continues at coordinate 4,664 of DAOVLG010000196.1, forward strand.
GAGGTAGACGACCCGGCTCTCAGAGTCGTCCTCGTAGCGCTCCAGGTATTCGTCTATATCCTCTTCGGTGATGTTTA
>DAOVLG010000518.1 GCA_030631385.1 Candidatus Coatesiibacteriota bacterium
CGGTTACGAACCGGTCTCCGAAGCACTCCTCTTCGGTGACTACGACGACGACGGTCTGACGAGCCGAACCGACTACCTCCGGGGCGACGGGAGGGCGATGGCCTTCAGGCTGTCGGTCATGCCGGTGAGAAGTGTTGGCGAGGTGCGCGTGAACGGCGTCGCCCTGCCGAGGAACGGTTGGTGCTACGGCCGCCAGGAGGGCTGGATCTCCCTCGGAGCGCCCCCGGCGGACGGGTCGGTGATCCAGGTCAGCTACACCTACTCCACCGACCTGGACCTGGCCCAGACCGACTGGCTGAGGACGAGGCCCAACGTTATCTTCCGTAACGACGCCGAGATGAAGCTCCTCGCCTTCGACGCCCTGATACGCTCCGACGGCGTACTCCTGTCCTGGCGCCTGAGCACCGCCGCGGAGGGGATCACACTATACCGCCAGGAGTTTTCCCCCTCCCCCGCGCTGAGCGGCCACCTCGGCCGGCATGCCGCAGCCTATCGCGTCGCCCTGGCGACGGGTCGGGTCTCGGACGGGGAGCCCGGACCCTGGGAACCGCTGCCCCCCGAACCGATCCCCGGACTCGAGGGGCGCTATCTGGATCGCAACCCGCCCGACGGTCGGGTCCGTTACCTCCTCGAGGCCTACTTCAGGTTCGGAATGCCGGTGCGTTTCGATCCGATCGAGATCTACACGGGTGACGGCGGCGTTACGACCAACGGGTCCAGTTCCCTGACCTCTCCCTGGCCCTCACCGGCCGACGACCGGATCAGTTTCAACCTCGAGATCCGGGAGACCGACGCCGGAGGTCCGGTCACCGTGCACATCTACGACCTCGCCGGACGGAGGGTAACCGTGGCCTACGAGGGCGAATTGACCGCGGGGAGCCACCGGCTGACGGCCGATACCTCCGGGTTGGCGCAGGGTGTGTACATCCTGCACCTGGAGACGGCGACCGCATCGGCGAGCCGTCGCTTCGTTATCGTGCGGTGAGGCGGGCGGGATGCCCGAGCGCTACTACACCGACAAGCTTTCGGCGGACAGGCTCCGGCGCTGCTACGAGATTGCGCCACCCCGGATTGAGCAGTACCTACAGGCGGAGATACGACACGTCCTGAGCCGCATCGAACCCGGCGACGCGGTGCTCGAGCTGGGCTGCGGCTACGGGAGGGTCCTCCGTGAGATCGCCCCGAAGGCGGGGCGGACGGTTGGGATAGACACCTCTTTGGAAAGTCTCCGCCTGGCAGGTATATATTTAGGTGGACGGTCTAACCTCGGCCTTATCTGTACGGACGCCGCCGCGCTCGGTTTTTGCAGTGATGTCTTCGACGTCGTCGTCTGTGTCCAGAACGGCGTCTCGGCCTTCGGGGTGGACGGACGGAAGCTGA